>JBLHLI010000254.1:0-4415 GCA_047618765.1 Enterobacterales bacterium
CATTGCGTAAAGCTTTTACCGGATCTTGCAGTAACATTTTTCTAATCGGCATATAACTCGCAAATAATGCTGTCGCCACAAGTATGGGAAGCGTAATCAATAGTGGTAATATCGGTAATTCATTGAGGTCCGATATTGAGTTTTTACCCAGTAAATATATTACCACAGTTAGTACTAAGCTTAGCGCAATACCAATGGATATAGGTAACATATTATCTTTAATGACTAACCGTATGATTTCCTGAGTTCTTGCTCCTAATGCCATTCTAACGCCTAACTCATAACGACGCATCTGAGAACTGTAACTTAAAACACCATACATTCCAACGCCAGCAAGTAATAATGCCAACAAGGTTAAACCTGCAGCAACACTGGCATTTAGCTTGTTGTGTTGTAGAGCACTTTGGTGTCTATTCGTAAGGGAATTGAAAACAGGCACTCTTAAATTACTATCAACTTTATGGAGCTGCTTTAGTAATGAGGTCTTGGTTAACTCCGTGTTTTCTTTTATGCGGATTAGAAAATGCATATTCCATGGGCTATATGGAATAAATGCATCAAGACCTTGATCAGACTTATTTTTCGTTGGATCGTAAATATCTTCAACCACACCAATCACTTCTTTTAAGGTCGTTCCACCATTAAGTAATCTCATACCGAGTACATTACCATTTTTTGCTAGTAGTTTTGCAGCTGTACGACTTACCACTAACACCGGACTGTTATCTCTAACTTCAGCTGCGGTAAACATGCGACCTTGTATCATTGGTATTTGCAATAATGAAAAATAATTTTCAGAAACAAAGTTAACAGGTATCAAGCCGATATTCTTATTTTGACTATCATTAAAGTCCATCGACATGCTCATGCCAATTGGGGTACCAAAAGATGGACTCATACTTTCAACTTGTGGCAATAATAATAAGTGCTTCTTAATTGCTGCGATTTTTAGATTTCTCTCTTGAACAGCGTCTTCAGAAATAAGACCTGCCCTAGCATCTAGTCTAAAGCTGATCACATTTGAAGCATTGAATCCTAAGGGATGGATAATTACCGAATATGCTTTTTGTAATACACTAAATGAGCCAACCAATAATAAAGTGGCTAAAGCTATTTGACTGACTATTAAAACGTCTCTGGTGAATCTAGATATTTGTAGTCCGCTTCCCTTACCACTACTTTGTAATTCTTCTTTTAGTGCGTCGTAATTTACCAGGCGACTAGAGAAAAAAGCAAACACCATTGCTAGGAATAGAGAGATTACTACTGAAAATAATATGGTGTTGATATCAAGTCCTAACTCATCTAAGCGGTTTAATTGACCTTCGCCCAATTGCTTTAGCAGTTCAAATCCCCAAGCAGCAATCAATAATCCAATAATGCCGGAGAATAAGACTAGTAAAACGGTTTCGGCGAACATTGCCTTAAACAAATGAGATTTTCTTGCACCAAGTGCTGCCTGAATGGCAAAATTACGCTTCTTTTCTGCCGCTCTAGAATAAAACAAATTGATTACATTGCTACAAGCAATTAATAATAAAGCAATGACCGCAGCGAGTAACAATAATGCCCTGCCGCGACTATCTCCAATGAGTCTAGTTTTTAGAGGCAGTAATGTGGCGTGAAATGTACCAGGTTGTTGATTTGTGGTACTAGTTGCCATAAAAGTTCGATGTAATTCTGTGTTTAAAATGGATGACAAGCTAGATTGAGCCTGAATCATTGAAGCTTTTTTATTTAACTTTGCCAATACTGCAATATCTGTTTTTGAATTACCCCAGTTAGTTAGCTCTTGAGATGAGTTTTTATTAAAATCCCATGGCAGCCAAACTTGATGCTTATCACCTAATACGTCTGGTTGAATAAAACTTTCATCAGTGACACCAATAATGCTGAACGATTGATCTCCTAATTGAATTTTTCTACCGAGAATATTCGCTTCACCTTTGAACCATTTCTGCCAGGTGTCATAAGTAATAACCGTTACATGAGCATTTTTGTTGAGTCCTTCATCCAATGAAAAATATCTGCCTAAAACCATTTTTGTGGCCAGCATACTAAAATATTCTGGAGTGGAAAAAAGAACATTAAGTCTTGGTTGCTCTTTATGACTGACTAAGAACTTACGACTAATCTTAAATATGGTCATTTGCTCAAAGCTTGAATTATCATTTGTTAAATGATGTTTATATCCATAAATAGTGGCTGGTAGAATTCGATGATTTGCTGGCGATTCAGCATCATTTATATGTTTAACCTCGTGATCAATAACCACAAGATTTTGCTGTTCAGGGTAAGGCAATGGTTTCATTAGCAGCATATAATTGAGATTAAAGACTGTAATTAATGCACCTAGAGTTAAACCCAAAGTGAGTACTACAGTGACTACAAAACCTAATCGCTGGGATAAGCTAGCTTGCGCTAGTTTTAGCTCTTGAATAAAACTGTGCATTAGGCCACCTGCTCATTAAGTGTGTCTAACATCACACCATCACTTAAATATAATTGCTTGCTTGCCATATCTGCATAACGCGGGTCGTGAGTAACCATACAAATGGTTGTACCTTGAGAGTTGAGCTGTGCCAACATTTCCATTATCGCGTCACCATTTTTAGAATCAAGGTTACCCGTAGGCTCATCAACTAATAAGACAGCAGGATTACATACTAGAGCTCTAGCTATAGCTATACGCTGTTGTTGTCCGCCAGAGAGTTGATTAGGTTTGTGGCCATTACGATGCGACATTTCCACCAACTCTAGGCATTTTTTTACTTTATCTTGAATTTCCTGATTAGTTAACTTCTGCTCTCTCGTTTGTTGACTGTATTGAAGTGGCAGTGCGATATTATCATAAACACTTAATTCATCGATTAGATTAAATGCCTGAAATATAAAACCAATATTTTGATTGCGGATATCGGCCCGCTGATTAATACTAAGGTTGCTTACGTCCTCTCCTTTGATAAAATACTTACCCGAAGAGACTGTATCCAACAAACCTAAAATTGATAATAAACTCGATTTACCACAACCAGATGGCCCACTAATTGATACATATTCACCTTGTTTGATGTTTATGTTAACGCTTCTAAGTGCATGGGTTTCCATTTCTTCGGTTAGAAATATTTTGGATACATTATCTAATTTGATGATTGATTCATTGTTCATGACTATTCCTGTTTAGATTGCTATTAGTTTGATTAATATTTAGAACTAATGGATTAATTATAGGTTAACGATCTTTCATTTTCCCAAAGCGATGTGTCAGAAAGAATTAATATGTCACCTTCTATTGCACCATCCAAAATTTGAATATATTGATCTGTTTGAGCACCAAAGCTCACTTTGATTGCTTCTGCCTGGTCGCCCTGAATGAGTTCACGAAACATGATCATGCTAGAATCAGTTTGAGAATTAACTGGACGTTCGATAAAATTAACATTAGCTAACCGTCCGGTATTAATAACAACATCAACGCTAAGCTCTGGTCGGGCGTTTTCAGGTAGTTCATCGATAAGCTCTATTTCAACCAATACACTACCTTCCTTAACGATAGGATCAATCCTACTAACAAGACCTTTTGCTATTCCACCTCGAGTATTAACTTCTACCGTTTGTCCAATTTGGACTTGCTCAATTTGAGTTTGGGTAACGTTAGCCATTGCCAATAGTTGGTCTGTTCCGCCAACTAGCGCAAGCTTCTCTCCATCGCTAACACTTTGCCCTAGTTCAACAGCTAATTGTTGTAAAACACCAGTTATACCTGCTCGTACCGTTAGTAGACTTTGTTTCTTAATAACAGCATTCATAATTCCGTGCTGTTGATTGATTATTTCTTTCTGAATATTTAGTAACTCTTTATGAACCTCTGTTAATTGCTCTAGACGCTCATTTTCAATTTGTAATCGTTTTCTTAGCTGTAACTCTTCAAGTTTTGCACTTTTAAAATCAAATTGAGACACAATGCCTTTTTCTGCCAAATAGGTCACTGAATCTAGCTTAAGGCTAGCTGTTGCATGTTGTGCATCTAACTCAGCTAAATGACCTTGTTGTGCTAAGTACTCTCTGCGTAAATTAACCTTTTGTTGACGTAAATTGGCCTGCAAGGATTTTAGCTCTATGCTCTGATTAAGTACTTGTTGATCTAATTCTGGATTTTGCAGTTGCATGATAATACTATCGGGGACAACCTCAGCACCTGGTTTTAACAGTATTTGCTTAACAGTTGCTTTAACGGGTGACGTTAATAGCCATTGCACCTTAGACGTTAGTTTTCCATATCCCTGTACTTGTAACTTGAGCTCACCCGATTGCACTACACCGGTCCAAATTCTTTCTTTGCTAATAGTTAAAGTATTAGATGAGCTAGATAATTTCCAAATCATAAGACATATAAAAATTAGTCCAGTAACAAT
>JBLHLI010000255.1:0-4412 GCA_047618765.1 Enterobacterales bacterium
CGTGTTGAATACACAAAAAATTCCGGTGGCAGGCATATTGCTGCGACTCATGCTGGTGCGCAAATTATCACCCGCTCAGCGTTTTTACCTAAGTCATGGCCACTAAGGGTAACAGGCTATAGCCCCGAAGGTATGGAACTAAAGGCGGCTGCTCCAGATCTTGTTCAAACAGACGTTTCTGGCCCTTGTTGCTTTGCTGCGGATCTAGTTTGTACCGATCAACAATTACCTAAGTTATCTCCAAACGATTATGTACTTATCCATGATACTGGCGGTTATTATTTTACCAATCATTTTGATTACAATTGTTTACCGAGGGTTGCTATTTATGCCGTAACTGGTGTTAATGAGCTGCTCGAAATTGAGTGTATTCGCCGAGCTGAATCTTTGGAAGATGTGTTGAGTACAATGTCTAATTAAATGCTAGCTCTTTAATGTTATGATATGTCTATTTTCTGCTAGAATGGCTATCCATCGATCATTAATGAGTATTTTATGCGCCTGAGACATATCGAAGTATTTCATGCTATCTATACCACCGGTTCGATTACCAATGCAGCTAAACTATTATATGTCTCCCAACCTTCAGTCAGCAAAGTCTTAAGTCATGCCGAATTACAATTAGGATTTCGCCTTTTTGACAGAGTCAAAGGTCGACTAATAGCAACCCATGAAGCTGATTTGTTGTTTGAAGAAGCCGATCGTCTCTATCAGCAAATGAGTACCGTTAATGACGCCGCAGAAAACATTAAGAATAATGATTTAGGACAAATATCCTTAGCCCTGACACCAGCCCTTGGCTTTGATATCGTACCTTCCAGTGTTGCTGAGTTTAGAAAAAAACATCAAAATATTATTTTTGATATTAAAACCTTACATAATGAAAGGGCCTTAAAGCATTTGCTTTCTCATAAAAGCGAAGTCGCTATATTATTTTCACCTGAAAAATATGCTGGTATTAATGAAATCAATTTTGGCAGTGCCAAGTTAGTTGTGGTTTATCCAAAATCCTTGCTACCTCATTGTCCTGAGAAAGTATCACTAGAAGATTTAACTCATTATCCATTTATCAGCATTTCAGAAAGCGGGCCCTTGGCTGACTTAATAAATGGCCAATTACTCGAAAAAGGTCTTAGTTTAACTAATGTAGTTAAGGTTAAGACCTACTTTATAGCTGTTAATCTGGTGAGACATTGTGCTGGGATTTGTATCGTTGATGAATTTACTGCCCGAGGACAACAATCTGATGATATTGCTATTGCCGAATTGGTTGAACCTTTAACTTTTCCGATCAAGGCGCTTTATCTTGAGAATAAACCTTTGTCTATTGTTACCACTAACTTTTTAGAGCTATTTAAAGAGAAAATACAAGCGTGATAAATAACGTTTTCTAGTGGGGTTTTAATTTAATACCAAAACGGTATAACCCAAGGTTATGATCTTGAGACAAATGCTAAATTGATCATTGATGATAAGTTGAGCATTCTAGGTAACTGTATTCATCTTAGTTAAAATCTATGAGTAAACCTATGAAAAAATACTTCATTTTTGTAACGTTATTTATTACAAGTACAATAACTTTGGGCTGTGACTTTAAAGAGGTTACTTTTGACAGAGATTTTAGTGCCGCTCATTTGGATGAATGCAAACAACTAAGCAGTGATAATTACCTGCTCACCATTCGACCAGAAAATACACCTATTAATGATAGTCCTTGGTATGCTTTTAAAGTCTCTTCAACAGACACTTCACAAGACCCTTCTCAAGAAAAAAAAACCATAAATATATCAATAAAGTTTATCGATGGGAATCGACGATACTTACCTAAGATGAGTGTAGATGGCAAGAATTGGCAGTCAATACCCTATAAAAACAACCCGCAAAATGAAAATCAAATGTCGTTTAAAGTTGAGGTTAGTGCTAAGCCCATTTTGATTGCAGGGCAGGAAATAATTAACAATGAGCATTACTTTACTTGGGCGGAAAATATAGATAAAAATACTGAGCTGTCGCTTTCTATCTTAGGGGAATCTTCACAAGGCAGGCCTATACTTCAATTGACTCATAAGACAGAGTCGAAAGAATGGCTAGTACTAACGGGTCGTATGCATCCACCTGAAATAACAGGGGCGCTTGCAATGCTGCCTTTTGTCGGTGAACTGGTTCTAAATAAGGACATTGGTAAGCAGTTTAGAGAGCGCTTTAATATTTTAGTTGTGCCTAATTTAAATCCTGATGGTGTCGAGCATGGTTACTGGAGACACAATATCAATGGAGTTGATCTCAATCGCGACTGGATAAAACTGAAGCAGAAAGAAACACAGCTGGTGCATAATAAGTTACAACAAATTGTTAAAGAGGGGGGCAATATTGTATTTGCTATTGATTTTCATTCAACCAAACGTAATGTTTTTTATTCTATGCCTACTGACTACGGTGCTATGCCTGCATTATTTGTTGAAAACTGGTTGGGTAATCTTGATAAGCAGGCACCTGATTTTAAAGTCACAATTAAGCCGGGTAATAACCCTGGTCAGGGTGTCTTTAAGCAATACATTGCTGATAACTATGGGGTTCATGCTATCACCTATGAAATGGGAGATAACGAAAGTAGGAATGTTATTAATTCAATAGCTAGAGTTGCAGCAAAGACCTTGATGGAAGAATTAATGGCAACCAACAAAAATCAGTTCGTTAATCAAAAATAGAGAAATTTCAAATAGAGTAGTTAACATGTCAAAAACGATAATCATAAGTCTATTTTTGTTAATCACAACGTCTTGTGTAGCTAAAGATAAGGCAGTGTTAGAAGCTACTATTCTAATTAAAGGTGGCAGTGTTTTTACTGGTGAAAATCAACCATCCGAACTTCTAGATGTTGCTGTTTGTAATAATGTCATTTGTTTTGTCGGAGAAAATTCAGCTCACATTAAAGCAATAAAAATAATTGATGCTACAGGACTTATCGTTACCCCAGGTTTTATCGATCCCCATACCCACGCTTTATCAGAACTTAGTAGTGATGATCAAAAACAAAATCTTAACTATCTTACTCAAGGTGTAACCACTGTAATTATTGGAAATGATGGTGACGGAACAGCAGAGGTAGCAGCACTTCGAGCACAGCTAACGGAGAAAGGCATAGGAACAAATGTTGGCTTTCTAGTAGGACACAACTCTGTAAGAAAAGAAGTCATGGGTTTGTCGAATAGTCATGCAACAGCTGAGCAGTTACTGAAAATGAAATTGCTAGTTGCTAAGGGCATGGATGAAGGTGCTCTTGGATTTTCATCGGGCTTATATTACGTACCAGGACGTTATGCTGACACTAATGAAGTCATTGAACTTGCGAAAGAAGCTGCAAAACGTGGTGGTATTTATGATAGTCATATTCGTGATGAAAGCACCTTTAACATTGGTTATTTGGCAGCTGTGAAAGAGTTTATTGAAGTAGCTAAGCAGGCAAAAATTCCAGCGCATATGGCTCATATTAAAGCCTTAGGTGTCGATGTATGGGGGCAGAGCCGTGAGGCAATAAACTTAATTAATCAGGCAAGAAAGGATGGATTAGCAATAACAGCTGACCAGTATCCTTGGGCAGCATCAGGTACCAACATGAAAAGTGCTGTGATTCCTAGTTGGGTAAGAGCTGACTCAGATGAAGCCTTTATGAGTCGACTTATTGATGTAAAGTTAGTTCCTAAAATTCAAGCAGAAATCAAAGAGAATATTCGACGCAGAGGTGGTGCTGAAGCATTGCTTGTTACTGAGTCGAACAATAAAAATTGGTTAGGAAAAACACTTCAAAAAATTGCTCTTGAGAATGGAGTTTCACCCGAACAGCAAGTGATAAACATGACATTGCAAGAAAATGTCAGAGTTGCATCATTTAATATGTCACAACAAGATATCGATAACTTCATGAAACAGGATTGGGTAGTTTCATCCTCTGATGGAACCAATGGTCATCCTAGAAAATACGCAAGTTTTCCTAATAAATACAAAGAGTATGTTGAAAGTCGTAAGGTAATCACTTTGCAATCATTCATACACAAAAGTTCGGGTAAAACTGCTGATATCTTTAATATCGAAAAGAGGGGATATATTAAAGTCTCTAATTATGCTGACATTAATTTAATCGATATTAATAACTTTCAACCCAAGGCAGACTTTTCCCACTGGAACAGATTATCAACGGGTGTAAGGCATCAGTTAATCAACGGCCAACTTGTATTAGAAGAGGGTAAGTATAGGGGGATTTTACCGGGTAGTGCTTTGTAATAATGTTATTCATGCAGCAGGCTTTATCTTTGAAGGTGAGCCTACTTTTAAAACAGCATCCTAGCCAGTTTTATTTAGATTAACGTCCTAGCAGCGGATTAATATCAGAGAGAGGTGTTCTATCGTGTTGC
>JBLHLI010000256.1:0-4390 GCA_047618765.1 Enterobacterales bacterium
AGAATTCTGAACTTTCAACTCTCTTGGGAAGCTCACTGTCTAAGTAATCTATAAATTGAACTCTACTGTAAAGACTAGTGAAATCTAGTGCTGTTATTTTAGTTAATTCATGTTTATGATAGATAAGTTCTAAGTAGTTTAGTTCTCTTTGAATTACAAGCTTTACATGTAAGTTGTTTGAATATTCCACATAATCATTAAGGCCATCATCCATAGCTTCGGCAACGGTTTTTTCTGGTTTTGAATCATAAAGCCCAATCACAGGAATACTGTATTTATTTGAATGAAGAGTACTCAATACTTTGAATACATCGAATCCTGTTTTCTTTGATTTGCCGATAATTAAGACACATTTATTATTTTCAATTTCTTGAAGTAGTTTTGGGTCACTTTTTATGTGGTTCAATTTAGCAGGTATGTTAATCGATTGAATAATCTCAGCAATATATTCAAAATCAGAAATAGTACCGCCAATATAACTAATTTGTATAATATTCCGTGGCATATTTATTTCCAGTATTTATTTAAGTTATTTATTTAAAGTATAATGAATGATTAAATGTATGTATTTTATATAATATATAGCGTTTTATGGTTTTTTATACAAGTACTAAAAATAGAAATGAAGAAATAAACAAATGAAAAAATCAAAGTTACTGTTATTTAACAAGCCCTTTAATACCCTCTGTCAGTTTAGTGGAGAAGCTAATGACTCAACCTTGGCAGACTATATTAAAGTAAAAAATGTTTATCCTGCGGGTAGATTAGACAAAGATTCTGAAGGGTTATTATTACTCACTGATGATGGTAAGTTACAGCATAAAATAAGCCATCCAAATTTTAAAATGGACAAAACCTACTGGGTTCAAGTTGATGGAGAAATAGATGAACAAGCCCTCGCACTTTTAGCGAAAGGCGTGAAGTTAAAAGACGGTATTACAAAACCCGCGATAGCTAAACGGCTTTCATTACCTTTTAAAGATTTAAACCTATGGGATAGAACACCAGCAGTTAGATTTAGAAAAAACATACCCACTAGCTGGATTGAATTAATCATAAAAGAAGGTAAAAATCGTCAAGTAAGAAGAATGACAGCGGCTGTTGGTTTTCCAACACTACGTTTGATAAGAGTTGCTATCGGAAACTGGAAACTGGATGAGTTACAACCAGGGGATTACAAGGAAGTTAATGCAGAATAAAAAAAGGGCTATTTAGCAATTAAATAACCCTTTTTTTTAGATATTAACTTATTTAGTCGATGTTACTCAGCAATAAAGTTATGTTCAGTCGTAGACTCTGCAACGACTTCAACTGTTATAGTTCCTAGAAACTCAACATCTGTATTATCTTCATCAGCAACATCATCGCCAGCATTACAAGTAAAGGCAATGGTGTAAAAACCTTCCGATAAGAATGCCACGCTGTATTGATACGTTCCATCCTGAGCCATTTCGACTATAGCTGTTGTGATAGGATCCGCACCATCAGTATCATCACCATCGATATCATCAGGTTCTGCATCAGCAGGAGCTTCTCCACTTACATCGGCTGCAAAAACATAAACAGCAGAACTAGCAGAGCAGCTGTTAACACCAGTTGAATCTACATTAACCAGTAATCCCTCAGCGACAGTACCAGCAATTTCACCTACTGCATTATTATCTACTATGCGTAAAGAGGGTTTTAAGATGTAATCGTTTTCTTGGCCAACAGGATTGGTAATTGATTTACGTAAATCAAAGTCAATGGTTAAATCGGTATTACCACCAGCTGAGATAACAAATGAATGATTGAGTTTAAGACCCGTTTGTTGACCACTAGGAATCCATAATGAGGTACGTGAACCATCATCATCAGCGTCTATCTGTAAATATGAATCGAAAGTATTTTTTTCAGCTTCAACTAAGAGTCTCATCCAGTTATATTCACCTACTTCAACTTGCAAACCATTAAGAAGTAGTTCACTACCACCGCCTTGTAGTGCTAATAAGTCGATTTCCATAGGCTCACTGAAAATAACAGTAATGCTAGTACCTGAAGCAGGTTTAATTTCAACACCGGTAAACTTTACAACGACATTACTCGCTTCATCAACAGGTGCATCTGTAATTGCTAAAACTAAACTTCCCATAGGTACAGAGACTTCTTCAGGTGTACTACCACCACCACAGGCTGAAAGAATAAAGAAAGAAAGAGTTGTAACAAGTAACCTATATTTATACTGCGTGAAAATATTCATAAATATGACTCCGATACTCGATGGTATTCTAAAATGTTATAGATGTTATAGATAAATAAGGAATTCAATTATAAAGCAGAATACTGACTAAAAGTACTCAGAAGCGACGAAATTGTTCACTTTAAGGTACAAAAGGCCAAATTTTTGAAATTAATGCCAACCCCATCACATTTATATGTTATAAAAATAGCTTATATAAGTTTAAGTAACGATTTTTAAACTATTATAGTAACTGAAAGAGTCAGTAAAAAGCGTTGCTTGGTTAGTAAACACTCGCGATATAATAATAAAGGTGCACTATGAATCCACAAAAAGTCTATCAATTCACTGAACTTGATGAGTGGTCAACATATGTTCAGACTCATATGCAGAAAATCCAAGCTGAAACAACTGATGAGAATGGTGTTGAAATATTACTAGTAGCTAATCGAGGCATTCTTGGAAAATGGAGTGAAGCCATTCAACAAGGTTATATCGAAGAATATCGCAATTTTGATCGTCTCAGAGAAGAAAATAATAAAGCCAAGATAGCAGAACATAAAAATCATCTGAAGGGTATGAACTAGAATACTAAGCGGCTTATCCTAAATAATTTCTTATAGCCAAATAATCATCAATAATTTGTTGCTTTAAGAAATAAAAACTCCCATCCTTATTTTCCCTAGGTCTAAATACAGCCTGAAGATCACCCTGAGGATTTATTAAATAAAGCATGAATCCATGACTTACAGTGTAAGATTTCAACAGCTTATTTTCAGTTGAAGTATTAATTTGCTCAGACTCAACAGTTTTTAGAATAGAGACCATTCCCAGACTTTTTTCAAAAGGTAGGGCCGTATCGACCATCGAATCAATATAGGTAAGGCCGATAAAATTCTTATTAAAGTATGGTAGATACTCAGCTAGGTGAGTAGCGGTGTCACGTTGGTGATCAATGGTGTAAAAGAGAATATCTAAATCAGAGTATTGTTGCTGTTGATTAAGATTATCACTGACTGCAGATAAGACAGATAACACTGTTGGGCATACATCGGGACAATTAGTATAGCCATAACTGAGTAAATGCCACTTACCTTCTAGTTGCCTATTGGTAAAGGCAACATTGTTGTGGTCAATAATTGAAAAGTCATCCAAAACAACAGCTTTTGAAATTAAAATGCCATTAATCAGTGGGGGCTTTTCTGGCAAGGTGGTTATGATCACTACACTAATAAATATAAGTAATACTGTCAGTAGACAGAATCCACTTAGCGCTTTATTTTTTATATTCAAGATTCTTTTATTCCTCAGATAATTTAATTGTCCTCAGATAATTAAATCCATTACAACGGTTATTCAATTATGACTAAAATTTAGGATAAACAACTTATCCTAAATTTACAAAGTGAAATAACCTTGAGAGATAAACATAATTAGCTTCTATATTCATTAATGCAATAAAAACCAGAATTGCAACAGGAGGGATCAATATGGTGTAAATTAGAGCCAGTCGCTCCCATTTTAAATGCATAAAAAAAGCAACGATTAAGCCAGCCTTGGCAAACATAAAGATTAAGATAAGTGTCCACCTCAAGTAGCTTTGGACTTCATAAAAATCCACCATATAAGAAAGGCTACTTAATACAAATAATAATCCCCATATTTTTAAATAGGTACTTATTGGATGAAGTGTTTGTTCTGTTGTAGTAGTCATAATATTACCTCACCATAAATAGAAGAATGCAAAAATAAAGACCCATACCAAATCGACAAAATGCCAATACAATCCCGTTATCTCAACAATGGCATAGCCATGCTCTTCGTAGTAGCCATTACGCACTCTGTTAGCAACAACCATTAAATAAATAACGCCTACGGTCACATGCATTCCGTGAAAGCCTGTGATCATAAAAAAGCTCGCGCCAAATTGAGCAGCACCCATTGGATTGCCCCAAGGTCGAACCCCTTCTTCCATAATTAACTTAGTCCACTCAAACGCCTGCATTCCCACAAAACTTAATCCGAGCACTGCGGTTATGGTCATCAGGATAAATGTTCTCTTACGATTACCCTGATAAGCATAATTTACAGCCATAGCCATGGTGCCACTACTGGTGATCAGAATAAATGTCATAATAGCAATTAACAGCAAAGGTACATGAGTGCCATTGA
>JBLHLI010000257.1:0-4366 GCA_047618765.1 Enterobacterales bacterium
GCGCCTTCACCTAGGCCTTGGAAATTTTTAGGCCAAGTTGTTACCATTTTCCATTTGATGACTTTTGGCTTTTTAGTGCTAGAAGTATCTGTGCAGGTTTCTGTTGTTTGACTGCATGCTGTTAGGCCACCTAGGGCTGCTGTTGCACCTACGGCTGTAATAAATTTTCTACGTTTCATTTTATCTTCCTGATTATTTTATTTTTAAAGATTATCCTATACGAAGCTAATCAACAAGGTTCAAGTCTCGCGTAGGCTATGACTAACCATTTACTACCAACTGATTCAAAGTTGACTTGAACTCTAGCTTGGGGACCGTCACCCTCAAAATTAAGTACTGTTCCTTCACCAAATTTAGGATGCACAACTAATTGGCCGAGACCAAACTCTCTAACATCAGGGTTTGGCTCATTGTAACCTTGATAAATCGGACGACTGACTTGGGCATTCATTCGAATTTCTTGTTTTAATTCATCGGGAATTTCACTGAGAAATCGTGACGGTTTAGGATAATGCTCATTGCCATAGAGCCTTCTTTTTTCTGCCCAACAAAGATAAAGGGTTTCCATGGCTCTGGTTATCCCAACATAACAAAGCCGCCTTTCCTCTTCTAGTTTTTCGGGATCTTCAACGGAGCGCGAATGGGGAAATAAGTTTTCTTCCATACCGGCGATAAACACCAATGGAAACTCAAGGCCCTTAGCTGAGTGAAGCGTCATCATTTGTACGGCCTCATCATAATCATCTGCTTGAGATTCACCTGATTCGAGGGCTGCATGGCTTAAAAAGGCATCAAGAGGAGTAAGGTTATCTTCAATTTCGGCGTCTTCAAATTCTCTCGTGGCATTGATTAACTCTTCTAAGTTTTCTTTTCGTGCATCGGCTTTTTCGCCTTTCTCCTTCATGTAATGAGTCATCAAGCCCGATTGATTAATCAGCAACAGTGTTTTTTGATGAAGACTTTGGTCTTTGCAATCAAAATCCATACAATCAATTAAGTCGATGAATTTTTTCAAAGCGGTTTTTGCTCGATTAGTTAATTCGTCACTGTCACACAATGCTTTTGCTGTATCCCACAGGGACAAGCTTAAAAGCCTTGCCTGTGAACGAAGTATCTCAATGGTTTTGTTACCGATTCCTCTAGGTGGTACATTAATAATTCGCTCAGCTGCAGCATCGTCACCTCGTGAAGAAAGTAGCCTTAAGTAAGCAAGGGCATCTTTAATCTCTGCTCGCTCAAAAAATCGTACTCCGCCATAAATTCGATAGGGAATTTGACGAATAATTAAGGCTTCTTCAAGTACTCGAGATTGAGCATTTGAGCGATACAAAATGGCACAATCATTCCAAGATTTCCCCTGATCAGAGTATTGCTTGAGGCGAGATGCAATGTAACGTGCTTCTTCTTGTTCGTTGAAAGCTGAATAAAGTTGGATAGGCTCGCCGTCGGAATCATCTGTCCAAAGTTCCTTGCCCATCCGCTCTGTATTATTGGATATCACTGCATTAGCGGCTTTTAATATTGTCGCTGAGGAGCGATAATTTTGCTCAAGTAACAGTACTTCAGCATCTTTATAATCATTGCTAAATTCACGAATGTTGCCAACCTGAGCGCCTCGCCAACCATAGATAGATTGGTCATCATCACCAACGATGGTGATATTGCCTTGCTCTACGGTTAATAGTTTAATCCAGGCATATTGAATGTGATTGGTGTCTTGAAACTCATCGACTAACACATGTGCAAATCGCTGTTTATAATGTCTAAGTAGATTTGGGTTGTTTTGCCACAACTCTAGGGCACGCAGTAATAGCTCTGCAAAATCAACTAGTCCAGATTGTTGACAGAGGCGTTCATATTCTTTATATATTTTGAGCATCACTTTATTAAAATAATCAGCACCTGATTTAATGTCTTTGGCCCGGTGCCCTTCATCTTTATGATGATTGATAAACCATTGTGCTTGCCTTGGAGGCCACTCTTTTTCGTCAAGCTTAAATTCGCGCATCACTCTTTTTATCAAGCGTAACTGATCGTCAGAATCTAATATTTGAAATGACTGGGGTAATTTGGCTTCCGCATAATGGCTACGTAGTAATCGGTGAGCTATGCCATGAAAAGTTCCGATCCACATATTTGATGCTGGAAGATTCAGTAGACTTTCAACACGCCCTCGCATTTCATGGGCGGCTTTATTGGTGAATGTCACTGCTAAAATAGAATAGGGGGAATGTCCTTCAGCTTTGATCATCCAGGCTATGCGGTGTACCAAGACTCGGGTTTTGCCACTGCCTGCGCCTGCTAAGATTAATAGCGGTTTATTTTTTGCACAGACTGCTGAACGCTGAGCGGTGTTTAATTGGTCGAGTATTTCACTTACGTCTTCTATCATCGAGGCATTCTAGCAAAGAGGCTTCTTTACTGGAATAGACTATTGCTATTAAGGGATATAAATATTTAATATTTTGCAAATCTAAAAGACTAACTGGTTGATTGGCTGGCAGGCTTGAGCTAGGTTGATTTCGTCTGGGAGAACTGCTATCGGTTACATTCTTATTGGAGAATTAACATTCAGTCCATGTAACAGGGGACAGGTAGATCACCACCTGCTAGAATGCTGTTCTTTTTAATAGACCCTCAAGTTGTGTTCATAATTAATGGCCCATAAACTCAATACTCAACAACAACTCGCCGTCAAAAACATCTCAGATCCTCTTTTGGTTCTTGCGGGTGCTGGTAGTGGGAAAACATCTGTAATTGCCCATAAGATTGTTTATCTGGTTAAGTCATGCGGATTTGATCCTTCTCAAGTTGCTGCTGTTACTTTTACTAATAAATCGGCGAAGGAAATGCGCTCTCGTGCAATCCAGATGCTGGGTAAGACTGCGGGGGAGCAGCTTCGGGTTTCTACTTTTCATACCCTTGGGCTAAATATTATTCGAGAAGAAGCTCAGGCTTTGGAGATGCGTAAAAATTTCTCAATTTTTGATGATCAGGATTGTATGGCCTTGCTTAAAGAATTAACTGAGCGTGAGTTACAAGGTGACAAGAATGCGCTTTATCAATTGCAAGAATCTCTTGGTTCTTGGAAAAATAAATTACTTACGCCAGAGCAAGCGATTGCTCAGGCAGATGGTCAAAATGAGCTTTATGCTGCGAAAGTTTATAAGCGTTATGTGAGGCACTTGAGAGCCTGTAACGCCGTTGATTTTGATGATCTTATTTTATTGCCTGCGTTGTTGTTTATGAATAATTCTGAAGTTCGGCATCGTTGGCAAGGCAAAATTCGTTACTTGTTAGTGGACGAGTATCAAGATACCAATGGTGCTCAGTATGAACTAGTAAAACAACTAGTTGGCCCTGAAGCTAGGTTTACCGTAGTAGGGGATGATGACCAGTCAATTTATTCTTGGCGTGGTGCTAATCCTGAAAACTTAGATCTGTTAAAGAAAGATTTTCCAACCCTTGAGGTGGTAAAGCTCGAGCAAAACTATCGCTGTTCGAAAAGGGTTTTAAAAGCAGCCAATTCATTAATTGATAATAACCCTCATGCCTTTAAAAAGCGTCTATGGTCTGATTTATCCTATGGTGAGCCTATAAGAATCGTTGAAACAGGTAATGAAGAAAAAGAAGCGCGGATGGTAGTGAGCGATATTTCTGCACGAAGGCTTACTGAAAATGCTAAGTATTCTGACTTTGCTGTTTTGTATCGTGGTAATTTTCAAGCGCGTATATTTGAAAAAACCTTAATGGAAATGAAAATTCCTTACCGTATTAGTGGTGGGCAGTCCTTTTTTGCTAGAGCAGAAATTAGAGATATCATGGCCTATTTACGCTTACTGATAAATCCAACTGATGATGCTGCTTTTATTCGAATTGCCAATGTACCAAGACGAGAAATTGGTGCCATGAGCTTAGAGCGCTTAGGTAATTATGCTAGGGAGCGACACATCAGCATGCTTGAAGCGAGCCAAGAGATAGGTTTGGCCTCTCATATGAAGGGTAAAGGATTAAATGCTGTGCAACGTTTTGCAAGCTTAATTCACAATACTGCTGCAGACTGTCAAGGTGGAGATATTGCGGATACTTTAAAAAGGTTCATCAAAGCTCTATCCTATGATAGCTGGCTTATTGAATCGAGTAGCACGCCTGCGGCAGCTGAATATCGTTGGAAGAATGTTCAGGAATTACTGCGTTGGGTCGAAGAAATGTTGAAAGAAACTAAAATCGACGAAGAATCCGACAAGCTCGGTGCAGTTGTTACACGACTTGTACTTAGGGATCGTCAGGAAAAAGATAAAGATGAATCAGAAGGCAATGAAGTACAATTACTGACTCTTCATGCGGCTAAAGGGCTTGAATTTCC
>JBLHLI010000258.1:0-4354 GCA_047618765.1 Enterobacterales bacterium
GCCTAAGAATAACCTTAGGGACCATTTCTTTAGCAAAGTACTAACTCCCAGAGTCTTGGAATGTAAGATTAACTCTAACTTGTCCCTGGACTTCAGTTACACCTAGATTAATGGTACTAACAAAAATGCCATAATCTTTTTGTAAAACATTTAACCAAAGCAATAAGTCTTTAAACATAGCCTTATCAAGCCAAATTTGATATTGATTATTGTCCCTAGGCTGACTACGGCTAATACTAATTCGAGCGCTTGATGCGGTTGTGTTAATAATAACATTAAGACTTCTGCCGTTGCGTTTATTCACGTTTTTGCTCGAAGTGGAACCTTTGATTGATGCTACAGATTGGGTCATCCATTCAAGTAATTGTTGATTACTTGCATTACTTTTTTCTAAGCGAGTAATAGAATCATTCATTGGTTTGAATATGAGCACATAGATAATAAAAATACTAACAACTACAATGCCAGAGTTAAGAATTTGTTTCTCTCGACTCTCAAGTGCATGGTATTTATTCATTAAGTCAGTGAAACTACTCATGAGCCACTCCTAATCGTAAGTCTTCCACTATAATTGCTGCCCTGAGCATTGGCGGCCCCAACTTCAATGGATAAGCCTTTAGCAACAAGGTTATCTTTTAAGAGGTCAAGCTTAGGTAAACTACTGATGATTAAATCCAAACGGATTTCAGCCTTATTACGGTCATAAGTTAAATTCGTAGGCTTAATATCCTCAATGGAGGCAAGGCTTTCAGCGACAACATCCAGCATGTTTAAGAAGGAGTTGCTTTGATTTTGACCACCTTGGTGCTGAGCTATAAGCTGCTTCATTTGTCGTTCAATATTTTTAGTTATTCGAGCACCCGGTGCAATCTTATGATATT
The DNA here is from genome assembly GCA_047618765.1 of Enterobacterales bacterium. GTDB lineage: Bacteria > Pseudomonadota > Gammaproteobacteria > Enterobacterales. The sequence continues at coordinate 882 of JBLHLI010000258.1, forward strand.
GACGTGCCATCTCAGTCTGTAAATAAGCACTTTCATCGTTGAGTTTGAAAACTTCAAATCCCATCAATGAAAACTTTAATAGTAGAGCAACAAATGCAATAACTGCTACTTTTTTCCAGACTTTCCATCCAGTACTCCAACTATCTTGAATGGTAAAATCGCCTTGCAATAGATTGGTTTTTTGAAAATCGAATCGGGCTAATAAAGCTTCTTCAGAGCTTTTAATGGTATGACTAGAGACCTCCAATCCTAAGCCGTTAATCCAGCTTGGTGTTTCATTTTCGCTCCAAAATAGCAGACCTGGTAATGTATCGTCTTCTAATTGTTGTATGGATAAATTAAGCATCATTTTGACTTCATCTTCTGAGCCGATCCAGCAGTTGCCATTTTGATTGACAATATATGACTGGTTAAAATGAAATACACTCCAAGCATCTTGGGGAGCTTCTAATAGACTACAAAGTGGCAGCATGCTAACAACCGATATTCCACTGTTTGCAAGACTGTCTAACCAAGATTGCATCGCCACTTTGGATACAGCGATTACAGACAGTAAACCATCTTCCCTGCGTTGACCGATGGCAAAATGCATCTCTTCAATATCAACTGCAATTTGCTCTTCTAAAGCAAAGGGGAGAGCTTTAATTTGCTGACGACGCTGCTTTGTTGGCAATAAAACGGTAGTCACCAAGCAATCGGTTGAAGGCACTAGGGCGATGTATGAAGCTGAATGATATTGTTCTTTTAAATTGATAAGTTCAGCTATCGATTGAGTTCCACTTTGTCTTAATTCACCATCGACAAGATGAAACCAACGTACTTGGTCACTATTATTTTTTTGAAACTGAAGAAATATTATTTCACTCATAATCCATCTCTAACGTAAATTAACTAAATATATTTTATTGTTGTATTCATCAATCATTGAGCATTAATCATCAAGCCCCAAATGGGCAATGACTAATACATCTTTAGATTGTTCTTGATAGTGTAACAAACTTTTTAAATTAACCCTTGCTCGTTGCACCTCAACCTTTATCGATACTGCAAAATAAGCACTGCTAAACTCTATGAATGCGCCTTTATGTAAAACAGCATCAGCGGGTAACTGAGTATTGTATTCGGCTTCATCATATCCTTGTTCGGGTCTTGAGTTTAAAATACTAGTCGCCTGCGATTTATCCAGTTTGTCATAAAAACTGCTTAAAAGCTCAGGTTGATCGACGGAAATAGTATTTACATTTAATATTAAGGTTGGCTCATCAGGAATGATACAAACATAGGGAAGTAGTTGCTCAATTATAGTTGAGTTAAAACCACTAATGGTAGAAAGCTCAGTTCGACTGCCTATAAAGGTGTCAGCTGTTCTGTATGGTAGTGTATAACCACTATATTCATAATCTTCGCGGCCATCGAATCCTGAAGGTTGTTGATCCTCATCAACCCAATCCCTAAGTGTTGCTGCTAGTGCCTTGGGCTCAATATCAGCTAATTCTAAACTTTTCAATAGCTCAGTAAAAACGATTTCGCCAGCAAGAGGAGTGTTTTCACGACCTTCTTGCCCTTCAGGTTTGCTGTTCACATCAGTAGCCAGTATTCCATTAAGATTGAAGCAACTACGTAAATCTTTTAATTCAGCAGAAATTTTTCCACCTTCAATAGGAAAAACGATCCCCTCCATCGCCCAAGGCTGAGAAAGGTTAACGTTATCTGCTCCTTTTAAACTTTTTGTAATGACTATTTTGGCTAAAACTTCAGCTCCTAGTGCAAAATGCCAAGCATTATCGGCCAAAATAATATTTGATGTTCTACGAGCTTGTAGATTCCTCTCGCTTATTAGTTGCGCGGATATAATTGAAATCATAGCCACAATGATCAACACCATGACTAAAGCTACACCCTGTTGCCTGCTTTGTGTATTCATTGAATTGACTCCTCTTCAGATTTAGTTTTAGCCACTAAATCAATAATAATGAGTCGTTCAATTAAACCAAAGATATCAACATCCATGGAGATTTTAATGGCTTTTGGTAAAGGAGTCTCTAGTGACTGAGTATCAAACATTGCCCAAGTATTTGTCCATTGCCCTGCTTTGTTTAGAAATGTAATCGACATTGATTTTACATCTTCTAGTAAAGTTCTGGTCACTTTAGGGCTATTGGAAGCCTGATCAAGAAAGATATAATGTACTCTATTTAATTTACCCTGAGCGAAATTATAAATGATATGCTGCATATTACTTCGAGGTAATCCTGCAGGATTACGCCAGTTAGACCGGGTAAATTCAAGAAAGCTCAGCTGTCCGGAAGTATCGCTTTGACCCCTCAACAATGGAATCTTATCGCCTAATTCATCTCGCACTTGGCGCAGGGATAACATTTGTAAATCTTTTTCGATAGCCTGTAATGTCCTTTGTAAAGTGGCTAATTTTTCAAGTCTAAATTCAGTTTGTCTTTGACTTCTTACTCCTGCATCGAGGACGGTGTAGGCTCCGATACTGAGCATGCCAAAAATTGCTACAGCAACAATAATCTCTATGAGCGTGAAGCCTTGAGAGCGCCTGATCATTTCAATTTACCTGCAAAAGCTATTCTACTGGTGAGAGCTGATTCATGATCTTTGTCTAATCGAACTTCTACAGTAATTTTACGCATATCTGGTCTAGCGGTAGCTTCGACCATCGTCACTAAATACCAGCGCCTGTCTGACATCCCGATCTCATTGCGGGTTACGCTGATATTAGGCCAATCAGATTTCAATTGAATGTCTGCTAAGTGATTTCCTGCAACCCAGTGACCAATGGTCTTCTGCTCAATATTTTGGACAATCCGTGAGGTGGCACCAATGGTATCGAGAATAGCAATGGCTGCAATAGAAAATACCGCTAGAGCAACTAATAGCTCTAACAGAGTGACGCCTTTTTGATTGGCAAAACCCCTCACGGAATTTTAACCTGAGCTAAGTTGAGAGGCTCTTTAATCGGTCCTTCAAAGCTGACTTGGCCCTCATAGCTTGCCGTAAGCTTATAATAAATAGGCTCATTATCATCATAGCCAATTAGCAGAATAAAAGGGTTAACTTCGCCACTTGTCATGAGATAAATTTGTGGACGAATCTTTTTTTCAAGCTCAGCTTCCGCCTTGTTTTCAGTAGACTCATCGTTCTCAGTGGTTTGTTCTTCTAGGGATGTGTCATTCTCTGAAATGTCATTCTCGTCATACTCTTTAAAGAGCCTATTACCATTTTCTTGGTTCTGGAATTGGGCGTATAGACCTTCAACCTCTAATTCTATAAGCATATTTTCGGGAAGTTTTTGTTGAATGAGCTGTCTTTCACCAAAGCTTTCAACGACTTGCCAGCGCTCATCATTAAGTACTAAAAACTGATACCCTTCTTCAGTTATTTCAAGTCCGAACTCTTGATTGGTTAAAATTGCCTCATCTCTTGCAAGTGATATTCTTGCAGCTAAGCGT
>JBLHLI010000259.1:0-4351 GCA_047618765.1 Enterobacterales bacterium
CATCGCTGCTGTTTGATGAGTCTATCGGTCTTAGCCAATAAGCCTTTTACAGTTTTTGGTTCATTTTCAGTATCATAATGGCTTGAAATACAGCCACTTAATAATATTATTGAAAGCCCAGAAAGCACGATTATGACTTTTAAGGAGATACATTTATTGCTGCTCATACACTTTCTCTATCTACAAAAATATGTTCTAAATAATTATCAATATCACTTTGGCGAATAAAATGATCAAGATCGATTATATAAGGATACACTGGCTGCTTTCGTCCTCTAACCTGAATTGGACCTAATGCTTGATGTTTTGTTATGGAGCTAATACCTTCTTGTTCTATAGTCTCTCGAGTAACAAGTACTTGTTCAGGTTCACAGAGTCCACAGATCCTTGAAGATAAATTTACCGCATCACCAACCACCGTATACTGCATACGATTATGGCTACCTAAATTACCGGCGTGCATGGAACCACTATTAATTCCTATTCTAAATTGGATGATGGGAAGCTCAGCAGCTATTCTGCTAGTATTAATTTGTTCCGTGATTTTTTGCATAAGTACTGCGCAAGTGACAGCCTGAACACCGTGTTGTTTATCTTCTTCAGGCACACCAAACAAAATCATAATACAATCACCGATAAATTTATCAACGGTGCCATTACATGTTTCAGCTGCAATTGAAAAGTATGTAAAGTATTGGTTAAGTAATTCTCCTACTTCTGCAGGAGCTAGATTTTCTGATAACTCAGTAAACCCAACAACATCGCAAAACAAAACACTGCCATAAGTTGTTGAGCCACCTAATTCTGTACCTTTAGGCTGGTTAAGTACTTGATGTGCGATGGATGGAGACAAAAATTGTGAAAATGCATTTTCAACCTTCTTTTTAGTTTCCATATCGTCCGCTAATGATTTAAAGCTATCCAAGACTCGCCCAATTTCATCTTTTCTATCAATTTCCTTAGGCATGCTACTTTTATGTATCGTTAGTGCATCACCGGCTTCAACTAATTTTCTTATTGGAGAAAAAAGTTTAAAAGCTAAAGGGAAAGCCAATAAGATTGTCAGTATTACAAGGGCCACGGTTGCGCTAATAAGAACATTGGTCAGGCGAGTTTGTTGAGCATCAAGGGGATTACGATCAAAGGTTACAAGTGCAAGGCCTACCGGTAGCTCTTGATAATTAATGATGCTGTAATACGATATCGCTTTAACGGTAGGTGTTTGCCATCTAAGCGAATTGTTAACTGGAGTTAACTTTAGTAAGTTTCTAATATCCCAAATAGCTGAAACACCTTCCGATGCACGTAGAGTCCCTTCCTTATCAAAAATTTGTATACCGATGATGAATTTTTCTTTTTCTTCGTGTCGTACTAGTAGACTTAGGGCCAGATCATCTTGAGCAAGTAAGGGTTCACTTGAAGCTCGAGCGAGTTGTTTGACTAATGAAGTACCGAGAATTTTATTCTGTTGTTGGTGGAAGCTAGCTTGTTGCTCTATTAAAAACCAACCTAAGATTCCCATCGCAAGCGTTATAAAACAGGCGATCATCAGCGACCATTTGAGTGCTATTGGTAAGGATGCATACTCAAATCGTTGGCTTATTCTAAATTTAACTAGGCGGTTAATTATAGACATTCGCTAATGATATCACGCAACCTTAACAAAGCGTTTATTCAAATAGTTAATAATTTCAGTAGATTCATACAGCCAAGTAATCTTATCATCATTAAAAATACGCAAACAAGGCACTTTAACTTTACCACCCTGCTCTAAAAGCTCTTGACGTGCATGGCTATCATTCATGGCATCGAAATATTTAATCGGTAAGTTGAGTTTATATAGATTACGACGTGTTTTGATACAAAATGGACAGAATTGAAACTGGTATATCGACAAGTTATTTAACTCTCTTTCAATTTTATCCTGCTCATCATCGGAGCGTTTTAATTGCCCGCCTCGGGTTAACAGGCTAATAAAAGCAATAATACTTCCAAGAAGAATACGAATAAATTTGAGCATAATTAAAGACCTAAAAGGCTGACTTGAATGGATTAAGGGCAGGATTGTGCATTGAGTTACAATTAATGTCTATCTCTAAATAGGTATGCAAGCTAAATTGATGATACCCCTTAATAGGAGTTACTGACAATCTTCAGCAATGGCACCTTTGTCTATGCCTTCAAAGGCTCTGACTAGAATTTTTTTACCAGGTTCTTTGCTTGCGATCTCTGAGGCAAGATGCTCTGCTATGTTTTCTACTGTTGATTCAGCATCAATTAAATAGCATTTATTTGTGGGTAATTTCAACGAAAAATGTCCTTGGGGAGCTTGATACTTAAAATGCAAATAGCGGCTAGAAGTATCAGCATTATTTTGCAAATGTCTGCGGGTGCCAATATAGATATCTTGCCAAGTATCTAACCAGTATTTTTCCCATTTTTGACTGCGCTCTTGATCAACAAAAATTTCAATTCCTGAGCGATGACCATGGGCAATTCTTTGGCAATTACCATCATGCTTTCTTAATCCATGTGAATATTGGTAGCTTTGTTCTAAACCAGGCTCATTATATAGATGGATATTAAGCCCCGTCACATTTGCGGGAAGTAGCGCTTGGAGTTCCGAAAGTAGGAAAGATTTCACAGATTCGATTGTAATTTTCTCAGCGGGGATCTTCGCAACGGCATCTGAAATACTTCGTTGTGTTATCGATTGTCCATCTCTTAGATAAAAAGCCACTTCCACATATTTATCTAAATCGAGAACATCACAACCCTCGTATTTAGAAGGCACAAGAAGACAATGATCGATGTATTTATTGATATAATCTTTAACCAAGCGCTTTACGATACCAAAATCCAATACCATGCCCTGTTCATTAAGTTTTCCTGATAATTCAATGTCGAGCAGCCAACTTTCTCCCACAAGACCACGATCGGCATCAAGAAAGGAAAAATCCAGATTGGTTAGCTTTTTTACGAATAGTTTGGTCAAGATAGTACTCCTTAAACTTCAGCCAGTATTATATACTACCTCTCCATTATATTCGTATAATCAATGGAAAATATTCGTATAATCAACAATAAATATTTTTATCATCGAGACTGACATAAATAGTGTCGTCAGATATACTAAGCGACTACTTTCCCTCCCGACAGATAGAGAAAATAACAACATGACAACGACGTGTTCAGCCCGTTGGTTACCACTATTAAAGCAACTTGAAGATGGATTACTAGTAATCACTGCTAGTAATCGTCAAGCTGATTTTATACGCCAGCAATATCGTTATTACCAAGAATCCAAAAATTCCAAGCCTTCAGTCTGGTTACGACCGGCAATTATCACCGATAAACAGTGGTTAACTTCTCTCTATCAACAGCTAATGATCCACCATAGCGATACCCTAAATGCCTGGTCGCTGCTCTCCGATCAAGAAAGTCGTGTGATATGGGAACAAGTCATCGAAAGCGATGGAGACTATTTGCTAGATACCCGTAGAACTGCAGAAAGAGTTCGCCAAGCTGCAAGTCGACTTGAGCAATGGCTATTAACAGATAAAATAAATGAAGATGAGAGTTTCACTTGGAGAGAAGAAACAAAGCGCTTTAAACACTGGCAAGGCTTAGTCGATAAGAAATTTCAAACCAACAATTGGTTAGAAGCTTATCAATTAGATAACTGGTTAAGTGATAAAGTACAGTTACTCATCAACGATAAATCCTCACCTTTATTACCAGGGAAAATTGGACTTTTAGGTTTTCAGCAAATAACACCTGCAAAAGAACAATTGTTTTCTAGGCTGAAAAATTCAGGCATTAAACTTAATTTCTTGTCTCCAAGATCAATAACAACTGAAGTCTATCGTCTTGAACTCAGTGATAACCTTGAAGAGATTAAGCAGGCTGCCTGTTGGGCAAAACAGCACTGGTTGGATGATCCTAGCCAAAAAATTGGTGTGGTATTACCTAATCTAAATAATAATCGAGAACAAGCTCGAATCATTTTTGAACGGCAATTTGCAGCCAATGAAATTCTAAAGAATGATGATGATATGCTTCGACCGTTTGATATTTCACTGGGTTTACCCTTGTCAGCCTATTGTGTGGTTGATAGTGCCATGATGTTAATGTCCTTAACCTCTAAGCCTCTTGATCAAGAAGAAGCCGTGCAGTTTTTGCTATCACCTTTTCTAAATGGTGTAGATAAGCAGACTCAACTTATCTCGCTAACAGCATTACTACGAAAATCGCGACAACCGCAATTTACAATTAATGATCTACTGTACTTTTGTTCAAAAATTGAGACCGAAGATGCTGATCAAAAAACACTGTCTCGTTTCTTTGAAAC
>JBLHLI010000260.1:0-4334 GCA_047618765.1 Enterobacterales bacterium
ATAGCGAGAGCGAAGAAACCCAAGAAGCGAGCAGGAAGTCTTAGCGGATCATAATACCGATGGTTAGATTTTTTTTCTGACCGAGAAGGTGGGGAACGACTACCTTAAGGACCCACTGTAGGGAAGGAGAATCAACAAGGACACCCACTCTAAGTCATTGTTAATCGACTGCCCCCAAAAGCGAAAACGATAGATGGGGACACCCACTTAACAATGCCTGTAGTTAGGGCGCCATAAGGTTTATGATTGCTCACATTGGCTGTCCTGCTTCCAGAAGATATTCTGGGCTCAAGGACTCTGAGATTGAAATGACTTGGCAGGTGATAAAAACAATAAGAACCTTTGCCGTCCAATATCATGAAAAACACCGCCACTTATCGTAAACAATCGTGGCGAGCAGATAGGGGCATGCACTTATCAAGGTAGATAATTAACAATATCGAGTGGGTGTCCTTGAAAATTGATCATTGGGGAGTGGGAAAATATGTCTTTTGAGCGAATTTTTCTACAGCCTCGTTAGCAATCAATAACCTCAGCGTACTACCGAGCATTATTTTAACTCTATGAGAATTAAATGAATAAGCTAGATAAACAGAATATTCCTATCTTGTTTCCAGTTCTCGTTGGTCTACTTATTGGTGTTTTTTCCGGGGTGCTGATAACAGTTGTTTTATTTGTGATGACCGCAACAGAAAAGCCAATGAGCACTTATGAAGCATTTTCGTTGTTTTTAAATCTACTTGTAATTATTGCTGCAATATTTACTATAGGCTGTACTTGGTTTTCTATGCATATGCAGAAGAGGCAATGGCTTAACGAAAGCTTTATTAAGCATGAAGCTGATGTATTACTTGAGTTTCGGAAAAAGTTAGGCCAAGCAAATGGAGCTATCCACTTCTTTTTACATGATTTACTAACAGTTGAAAGAAAATTTGCATTTATTAAAGATAAACCACCTGTTATTAAATATTCAGATTTACAGCGTAATTATAATCAACTAGTCGATTTAAATGACTTCTATAACAGTTATCAAAATATTTTTAGAAAACATAATTTAGAGCACCATATAGAATGTTTAAGCCTTATTCTTGAACCTGCAAGGTATATTCCTGAAAGAGATTTAAATTACGGTCTCATTTATGAGTCTGATAATAGCCAAACTTATCGGCTAGAAGAACAAATAATAGCTAAAATTTCATCTTTTAAATTTATTGCTCACCAATTACATGATGTTGATAATAGTCGTCCAGAAACAATAGATGAAATGGATGCTTACAATCAGAAAGATCTTTTTAAGGAACTCTCACGGTTAATCGGTCTGACAAGTCAAGAGTTCACATCTTTAACTTTTAAATTAGATGAACTTACTACATATGTAGATTCAGATTCACTTGTTGCTCTAAACTGTCGACAAATGCGTTTTTTTCAAAAGAAATAAGAGATGTGTTCACTCTAATAAAACAGTTAGTTAAATGGTATATTGTCCGCCCAATATAGCTAACAAGGCCATCAAATGGACGGCTTTTCCGTCGCTTTTTTTGTGGTTTAACGCTACGCTACCACAAAACAACCAACTACAAAGCCGCAATTTATGGCGGCGTTAGGCTATTAATTAAAATGGAGTCACTATTGGAACTTATAAGGCCAGATACCTATCCAAACTTTATTGGAACAATCTTATTTTCAGTTTCAATTATATGTTTGTTTATTTCTTTTAAAGAAAGTCAAAAACGACATGCAACTAAGCTATTTTCTATAATGATCGTGGTAGCTCTAGCACTATTCTCTTCTTACTGGGCAACTTACTTTGCGGCAATCTTCATTGTTGCAACAGCAGTAACTGAATTGGAGTTTTTACAAACTCTTGCAGCAATCATTCGAAAAGATAAAAATTACTTCGATTACAAAAAAGAAACGCTCTCTAGCGAAGATAATATAAGTAGAAAAGCTAAGGAAGCTCTTGAAGAAGAGCTTCTTGTAAGTTCTGATAACAATTCTGATGGTGAAAGCCAATCACAAATTGACCTCTCGACATTATTAGATCTCCCTCGAACTGAGGCAATGAGACTTTCATTAGATGTAGAAGATAAGTCGCTAAGTTATCTTGAAACTCAGTTTGGAAAAATAGAAAAAAATGTACGGTTTAAGAAAAACGGAGATCAAATTGAATTGGATGGTGTAATTGAGCTTGAAAGTAAAAATACAAAAATATTTGAAATAAAATGGACACGAAATCCCGATCACTTTTTCCCGTTCGTACTACATTCCATGAAAAAAAATAAAGACTTAATTGAGCGTTATCGAACTATTACGGGTAAAAATGCCGAACTACATCTTGTGGTAATTTTAAATACTAAAACTAGCATTACACCGCGAAGACTTGAAAAAATAAATGAAAGAGCAAAAGAGGAAGGTATCAATTTAACTCTTTTAAGCTTAACCGAAATAGGTTTCGAGGTAAGTCACGAAATAGCCTAACAAGTGTATCTTGGCCGACATTTTGGTCAACACTTGAAAAGCAGCGTTAACCAAAATGCGTCAAATACAGGCGTTAGAAAGCGATTTTAAGTTTAATATTATAAAAATAGAAAACGGCGTAATTCAACAAATCCGTACAGTTTAGCTATCGCAGCATCAAGGCTTAACCGTAACCTATATGTTGGCAGTTTCGCCTTTGGTGCCAGTAGAACTATTTTGCTTGCAGTAACCTCATCATATTCCTTGTAGTTCCTGCGTAAGAAAAAGCATAATGTGTAAAATTCAGTGTTCTTTATTTGGTGCTAATAAGTCAGTGCGTTCATGCGTAAAATTCGGTATTCTTACTCTTTCAATTTAATCGACAGTGCGTAATTTAATTATCGCTGTTCTAACAAGGCGCTGCACTCTGATTGCCAAAAGCGTCATTTTTTTTGCAAAAAAACGCAAAATAAACGCCACTTTCGTCAACAGGTGAGCTTAGCGTTATGTTTTTTAAATGTAACTTAATTGAAAATTTTATTAATAGAGGAAAAATTATGGGTATTTTAGATGGACTATTTAGTGGCTCAAAATCGTCAGATAAAGGTCCTGGATTTATAGATAAAGGAAGAAATAAAGATACTGGTGGTCATGATCATAGGACTAATACTGGTGATGATCGAACCCCATCTCAAAAGAAAGGCGATAAAAAGCGCAACAAATAAGTAGCTTAAAGGTAAAAGCATAATAAAGCTAGTTAAAACCGAAACATAACACTTTGTCTTTTGTGCGGTTTATTAGAGCCTTATGCCTTATTTGTATATTTATTTAAAACCTAATTTACACTGATTGATTGATAAAAAAGGAGTGATCATGACTATAGACCTAGTTGTGAATAGAACGAAAAAAATCGAATCATTATTAGCTAGAATGGGTGCAGAGGGTAGAGGTTTACATGAAAAGGTTACGTGTATCGAAGAAAAATTAGAAGCTCAGGAAATTAAAAGAATCCGATTTATTGCCTCTATTCGTAACAAAGCGCTGCACGATGATGGATTTGAGCTGACGCAGGATATTTTGAATAATTTCACCGAAGCTTGTGATGCTACTGATTCGTATCTATTGAGTATTGTTGAGCCTAAACCTAATGATTCTGATAGATCAGAGGACTTTTTTGAAAAATTCAGTAATGCAAGTCCCTTAGGGAAGGTAGGAGTTGTAGCTGCAGCTGCAGGCCTTGTTGCTTTAGTCTTATTCAATAGCTAGTCTTATTTAATGCTTAAAAAACATAACAATGTCGTCAACCTGATGCTATTTTCTACGTTCCGTTTTGTGGTGGCTTCGCCACTTTACCGCAAAACTCCACTTCACAAACAGCACAGGTTACAACGGCGTTATAACCTAAAAACCATCCCATTATTGGAATCATCATGGAAGTAAGTGAGTTTATATCTGGATACAAAAATCACCCTGTACTTTTTATAGGAAACGATAGATGGGGACACCCACTTAACAATGCCTGTAATTAGCGCGCCATAAGGTTTATGATTGCTCACATTGGCTGTCCTGCTTCCAGAAGATATTCTGGGCTCAAGGACTCTGAGATTGAAATGACTTGGCAGGTGATAAAAACAATAAGAACCCTTGCCGTCCAATATCATGAAAAACACCGCCACTTATCGTAAACAATCGTGGCGAGCAGATAGGGGCATGCACTTATCAAGGTAGATAATTAACAATATCGAGTGGATAACAATATCGAGTGGGTGTCCTTGAAAATTGCTGCAAAGACACAAGGCTGCAAGCTACCTCGTGGCACTAGCAAATACTTATAAGGGAGTAATTTTTTGAATAATTACATCTATAAACACTGGCCT
>JBLHLI010000261.1:0-4331 GCA_047618765.1 Enterobacterales bacterium
CGCTGACTATTTGGCTAACTGAAGCTAGTTGCTGCACTGCAGCTAATACATCTTCTCGTTGTGATTTGCCGACTAAGGCGCCCATTCTAACGCCCTTTAATGAAGGGTCACCAATCACCGTTTTTGAAAGACTTTGAGTTAAATATTCAATGACAGCATCGGTCATATTAGTTGGTACAATAGCGCGTCTAATGGCTGTACATTTTTGACCTGCTTTACTGGTCATTTCTCTAGTAACTTCTTTAATGTATAGAGCGAATTCTGGATCTTCAACTTTTACATCGGGGGCTAGGATTGAGCAGTTAAGAGAATCTGCTTCCATGGTAAAAGGTACACTCTTATCGACGATATTTTTATGACTACGTAACATCCGACCGGTGGTGGCAGAACCGGTGAAGGTCACAACATCTTGTTCTTCCACATGATCAAGTAAGTCGCCCACACTACCACATATCAATTGAACTGAACCTTCAGGTAATATCTTAGAATCAACAATGGCCCTAACGACAACTTCAGTTAAATAACAAGTAACCGTACCAGGCTTAACGATAACAGGAACTCCAGCGATGAGACTAGGAGTGATCTTTTCTAACATGCCCCAGACTGGAAAGTTAAAAGCATTAATATGAACACTAACACCTTCTTTAGAGGTTAAGATATGTTGACCCACAAAAGTGCCTTCAGCAGACAAAGGTTGAGTATCGCCTTCTACAATAAAGGTATCATTATTAAGTTCACGTCTTGCAATACCTGAGTAGTTGAACATGGTACCAATACCACCTTCAATATCGACCCAAGAATCGGCCTTAGTTGCACCGGTTAGAAAAGATATTCGATAGAATTCATCTTTCATGTCAAGCAAGTGTTTAGCCAGAAGCTTTATAAGCTCAGCGCGCTGATGAATAGTAAGTTTTCTGAGTTCTGGTCCGGCTTTACTGCGGCCATAATGTAGCATTTCACCAAAACCAGTAGTAAGGGAATGTACCTCTCCAACAACGTCATCATTAACGGCGTTTAGAAGGGTGTCTTGTCGTCCTTCACCACTTGACCATTGACCGGCTGCATAACTCTTTATTATCATTATCTAACCCTTAAATCTCTGTTATTAATTGTTGTTTTATTTATTTTCTTAATTGAAGCTTAATGCTATTCATTATTATTTGCATTATAAACTATAAAGAATAAAGTATAGATTAAATGATGGGACTACATTCCCCAATTTTCGATTATGTTTACAAATTCAGATAGATATAAGTTGGTTTGGTGGGCATCAAGGGCTCTATGATCAATTGACAGTGAGACATAACATTTAGGTTTTATCTCAATAACATCTTCACCATTGATTTCTATAACAACAACTCTTTTTTCTAACTTTCCAACACCTAATATAGCAACCTGAGGTTGATTAATTATGATGGGTGTAGCAAATAAACTTCCACTAACACCATGGTTAGAGATTGTGAGAGTGCCATTTTTCATATCACTAGGTTTTAATTTGTTATCTCGAGCTTTTTCAGTTTGTTGATTTAAACTATTGGCAATTTCAAAAAGGTTCATTAATTGCACTTGTTGTACAACGGGTACAACTAATCCGCTATCGCCTAATGCTGTCCCGACACCGATGTTAACGTCACTAAACATTTCTAGGGCATCATCATGAAACTTGGCATTGACTTGAGGCACAACTTTGACTGCCTTTGCCATTGCTGCAAGAAAATAAGCAGTGAAGGTTAATTTTACACCCAGATCGGCATATTCTTTTTTATGCCATTTTCTGTGTTCGATTAGATTGCTCATGTCCATTTCAAAAACACTGGTCACATGGGGAGAAGTTTCTAATAAACTACTGACCATATGGTTGGCAATTGATTTTCTCATATTAGTATGAGGTACAAGGGTACTAGGAGAAGGGCGGGATACTGGTATCGACTGTAATAATGGCGTCTGGCTAAAAGGTGTTACTTTTGAGTGAATTTGAACATTCGATTCCATGTAGTTAACTACATCGTTTCGGGTTACTCGTCCATCTCTGCCAGAACCAGAAATTTGTTCAATTGTTAATTCATTCTCTTTTAATAAACGTCTTACAGCAGGACTTAATAATGTTTTGCCATTTTTAGTTTGTTCATTGTTAAGCTGTTCTTTGCTAGATATATTGGCTGTATTTTCTGATTCATTGGTATTATTGGTATTATTGGTAATTGTAGCTGTTTCTTCTTCAGCTATAGCAGGGGAGTAATCAAGGTTTGTTTGATCGGTTAACGTACCTAATAAAAGCTCCGGTTCAACCTTCTCACCAGCATTGACTAAAATTTGTTTTAAAATACCTGTTTCAGGCGCACAGATTTCCATACTAACTTTATCTGTTTCTAACTCTACAAGAGGTTCACCCTTTTGTATGAGTTGCCCCTCTTTAATAAGCCACTGTGATATAGTCGCTTCAGTACCTTCGAGCTCATCGGCGGGTAATTTTATGTCGATTAATTTAGGCATAATTGGTTTTTCCTAGATCTCAATGCAATCTTTCATTGCTGCTTCAATGCGTTCACGGTTAGGTAAGCTCGCGTTTAGTAAATCAATATTATAAGGCATGGGAATATTGGGCATTGCTAACCTTTCAATAGGAGCATCAAGGTCGAAAAAGGCTTCTTTTGCTAATACTGCAGCTATTTCAGCACCAAAGCCTGCTGTTAAGTTATCTTCATGAACAATCATGCAACGACCCGTATGTTTAACAGAGTTGAGAACACATTCTTTATCCCAAGGTTGAATGGTTCGTAAGTCGATGACTTCAACACCAGAATCTAGAGAATTTGCAGCAGCAACACAACGCTCTACCATTGCACCCCAGGTGACCACGGTTAAATTATTTCCCTCTGTTACTTTTTTAGCTTTACCGAAAGGTATGAGGTAATCGTGACCAGGATAAGAGCGCCGAGCAGAAGATGCATCTAACAGAGAACGATGTTCAAAAAAGATGGTTGGATTATTATCCCTAAGGGCATAACGCAACAGGCCAACTGCATCTTCAGCATTAGATGGCATAGCCACTTGCCAACCTGTTTTATGTGCCCATTCGACTTCATCACTCATTGAATGCCAAGGATCACCTCGACCAGCAAATCCGCCAGGCATTCTTACAACCATGGGAGCTGCAAACTGATTGTTAGTGCGCCAACGCATTGTTCCAACATCAGTAATTTGCTCGGCGGCGGGTTCCGCATATTTTCTAAACTGAATTTCTGGTACTGGCATTAGACCATTAAGCGCCATTCCAACAGAACGCCCAATAATGCCTTCTTCCGATAAACTAGTATTAAAAACCCTTGCATCACCATATTTTGCGTTGAGCCCTAGTGTTGCAGCATGGACTCCACCCTTTGGTCCGACATCTTCCCCAAAGACTAGAACTTTAGGATTAATCTCAAGCTCATGATCAAGCACTTGCCTAATAGCCGTAAGCATATTAATTCTTGAACCTTCGGGTTTTGCCAAATCAGTGTGTTCTGGGAATTGATGATTGTTACCATGCAGACCACCACGTAATTGTAATTCAGGCTGGCCGGCTTGATCTTTTTCGGCATAAACATAGCGACAAATATTGGCTGGATCAGGAGTTGGATGTTGTTTAGCGGTATCAACCGCAGCTATGACTTCTTCCATAGATTTAGCCTCAAGAGCTTGCCACTGAGATTCACTCATAATTGCTGAAGAGATTAGATGCTTCTTTAATTTTGGTAGTGGATCTCGTGCATGTTCACTTTCTATAAGGCTTGAGGATTTATAGGCCTGGGTATCTTGGTAACTATGGCCACTAAGTCTAGGTACTTTTAATCTGAGTAAACAAGTTCCTAAACCAGAACGAACGTAATTAACCGCTTCTTGAATTAATTTAGGTGTGCTAATTGGATCGGCTCCATCACCATCAATTATCTTTAAGTTTTTGTAGGCTGATAAGTTTGCTACTTGATCACCCCCGGGAGTTTGAACTGTTTGCTCAGTAGAAATACCGTAACCATTATCTTCAATCACAAACAGATGAGGAAGATTATTAGTCGTTGATATATTAAGAGCAGCCCAAAATCCACTTGTGGACATCGAGGAATCTCCACCCATTGATACACCAATCGCACCTTGATAGGAAGAATCCTTTAGTTGATCACGATTATATACAATTGATTGAGCCCAGCCTGAAATAGGGGAATACTGGGAACCAACGCCACCGCACATTGGAAATAACATGGCACCTGTTCTATCTTCATTAGGGTAGTTACAGACAACACCGATATCTCTTCCGTCACTATATCCGCCAGCTCTTGCCATGGAAGCTG
>JBLHLI010000262.1:0-4328 GCA_047618765.1 Enterobacterales bacterium
AACTTTTAATATTTTTATACCCCATTGTCACATAGGTTAATGGGTGGGCTTTAGCCGGATCTTGCTCAGCCTCTACAACTATCCAGCCACTGAAGTTGGCTTCTCCCACCATTTTAAATAGCTCAGAAAAATTAAAATCGCCGTCCCCAGGCACTGTATAAACTCCACTCAAAACTGAGTTTAAAAAACTTGAATCAGTATCTAGTGAGTGATTTAATATTTCACCTCGAACATCTTTACAGTGAATATGCATAACTCTATCGCTATGTTTTTTATAAACTTCTAACGGATCAGCACCAGCATAAATTAAATGACCAGTATCAAATACTAAGCCAAGATCATTAGTAGTCATAGCCATTAACTTATCTATTTCGTCTTCGATTTGAACTACTGTTCCCATGTGATGATGATAAGCAAGCTTCATTCCATTCGACAAAGTATATTTAGCTAGCTGACTCAACTTTTCAGCCCACTCTTCCCACTGTCCATCATCAAGGATAGGGCGTTTTGAGAGTGGCGAACTAATATCTCCATGAACACAAGAGTCCATCTCACAATAAACAATTACTTCCGTCCCCATATCTTTAAGAAGATTCATATGTGGTGTTATTCTTTCTATCTCATCTTCAAGACTGTCTACTAATAAGCCCCCACAAAACCAACTAGAAACTACGTCCATACTATATTTATCAAATAATGGCCTTAGTATTTCCGAATCCTTAGGCCACTTACCTCCTAATTCAAATCCACTATAACCGGCTTGTTTTCCCTCTGTCAAGCAATGCTCTACTGTAGTATCTTTGCCCAGTTCAGGCATATCATCATTAGTCCATGAAATCGGACTAACACCAATTTTTACACTCATCTTACTTCTCCAAATTATTGTTAATATTATTTAATCAGCAAGTCTAGATTGCTGAAGCTCCAACAGCTTTAAACTAAAGTCCTCTAGACTAACTAAATCTAGAAGTGATTGCTTAGTAAGTTCAAACATGCTCATGCCCTGCAACTTAGAATTTGAATTTTGATCATAGTCAAGGTTTGTAGGAAATGCATAACCATCTGTGGCGC
This sequence comes from Enterobacterales bacterium, assembly GCA_047618765.1. Taxonomy (GTDB): domain Bacteria; phylum Pseudomonadota; class Gammaproteobacteria; order Enterobacterales. The sequence continues at coordinate 1,072 of JBLHLI010000262.1, forward strand.
AAATAAGGACATTCTCAATTAGTTTTGCTGAAAGAGTTTTTTTAATTGAATGTTCCAGTAGCAGTGGGTAAATACGATTAATAATTTTAATGTAATTTATACTCTCCATAGTCTTACCAAAAGGAGATGATATTTGTAAAAGGTTGCCGATTCTATGAAAGTCATTTGTAGTGTTGGGACCAGCTCCGTGCAATAAAGCAGGATTAAAAAAAATACCATCGCCTTTATTCATTTTATTTTGAACTGCGTTTTTATTAAAAAATTCAGTACAAGCATTATCTCTCCAGGCAAGGTAACCCAAGTCGTACTGGTGAGAATAAGGCAAAACAATCGTGGGCCCAGTTTCTAAAGCCATGTCAGTGTGTGCGACCCCACCTTGCAGAGTTAAGTAGTTTGAAAGGCGGTGAGCTGAAATAGGAAACAGCTCTACAACTTTATTTTCTTGGAACCCTAAATGATAATCACGATGTGGTTTTTGCATTTCACCGCCAGGCCTTACAATATTAACTTGCGCAGTCATTTGAGAATTTGGCCCACACCAGGACTCTGCAACTAACTTTAAAATATCATTTGAATAGTAACTAATAAAAGCATCAGGATCCTCCAAAGCAACTTTTTGAAAACTATTCCATATTCTTGTATTTGTTCCAGAAGCGAAATGATCATTGCTAGTTCCAATCTCTTTTTGAGTAATTTTCTCAAAAATCCTATTACTCTGATCTAAAACTTCGTGTTCATAAAGATTGCGAATTACAAAAACTCCTGGACCACTTTCTAAGGAATGAAACAACTCAGATTTTAGTTCTTTTTCTTTTTCTTTATTTCCAATAAATGAAGTAAAGTTTTTTGCATCATAAACGACCACATTATTTATAACTGATTCAGATAATGGGTAGTCCTTTTTTAGGGTTTTTTGAGAGCAGACTTTCTTTAGGTCATCATAATTTATATCAGACTCACTGAAAAAAACTTGGCTATTAGTTGATTTTAAAGCTTCTTTGTTCATATTTAATAAGGCTGTTGTTTTTTCCCTTTCTTATAAGAGTTATAGACTTCATCGCCATTTTTATTTGACGAAACCTCAGGAACGGCAACCTCCCACCAACATCCACCTTCTGGACTTATTTTATGAGAATCAGTCACTAAGCTAATAAGATAAGATTTTGAAGATAAACGGGCACGTTCCAAAGCTGAAGCTAATTCATTAATATTTTCAATATGTTCAGAGTTTGCTCCTAAAGACTGCGCATGAAGAGCAAAATTGACATTTGGATGGCCGTCATCAATACTTTCACAATCCTTCAATAAATTATTAAATGAGCGGTTCCCAGTTGCATTTTGCAGTCGATTAATACAAGAGAATCCCCGATTATCCAAAACAACTACAATTATTTTTTGTCCTAACATTACGCTTGTTGCTAATTCTGAATTAAGCATTAAATATGAACCATCTCCAACAAGAACAATTACTTCTCGCTCAGGCTCGGCCATTTTTACGCCAAGACCGCCAGCTATTTCATAACCCATACAAGAAAATCCATACTCAGCATGATAGCCACCAATTTGCTCGGTTCTCCAAAGCTTATGAAGCTCTCCAGGAAGGCTTCCTGCAGCACAAACAACTATATCATTAGCTTTGCCATTTCGTTTTAACTCTCCCAAAACTTGGGCGTCAGTTGGCAGTGAATCCATAGTTTTAGATGCGCTCTTTATTGAAGTTATTTCATCATAATAGTTATTCCATTTACTGCTTTCTTCATGCGCTAAGTCCACCCATTCTTTGCTCACTTTCCAATTAGATAACTTCGTATCTAATTGTTGAATTCCAAGCTTTGCATCTCCCCATAATGGCAATGCATTATGTTTTATTGCATCAAAACGTGCTACATTTAACTGCACTATAGTTGCGCTTGAAAATAACGCTCTGGATCCAGAATTAAAATCATTTAGGCGTGTGCCAATTGCTAAAACTAAATCTGCTTGTTTTGCCATATTATTTGCTGCATTGGAGCCTGTAACCCCAATAGCGCCAACATAGCTAGAGTGATCCCAAGCCAAGGCACCTTTTCCAGCAGATGTCTCTGCAACAGGAATTTGATGTTGTTTGGCAAATTGTTGTAAGTCCTCACAAGCCTTAGCATAATGAACCCCTCCACCTGCAATTATTAAAGGTCTTTTTGATTTTAATAGTTCTTCTATTGCGTGATCTAATTCAGCATCATCAAGTTTAATCTGGCGAATTGAGTGAGTTTTTTGAGTAAAGAATTGCTCAGGATAATCGAATGCTTCTGCCTGAACATCTTGAGGCAAAGATAAAGTTACTGGACCACAATTTTCTGGATCTAGTAGTGTTTGAATTGCGACGGGCAGGCTATTAATTATTTGTTCAGGCCTCATAATTCGATCAAAATAACGACTAACTGGTCTGAAGCAGTCATTAACGCTGACTGTAGGATCTGAGAAATCTTCTAGCTGTTGAAGGACAGGATCTGGAGTTCGGCTTGCAAAATAATCACCAGGTAACAATAAAACTGGCAGTCTATTTACGTGGGCTAATGCTGCAGATGTAATCATATTAGTTGCGCCAGGTCCAATTGAACTTGTACAAGCCATCATTCTTTGTCTATTATTAGCCTTTGCATAAGCAATGGCTGAATGAACCATTCCTTGCTCACTATGGCCACGAAATGTAGGAAGTCGATCTTCACACTCTGACAATGCCTGGCCCATTCCAGCAACATTACCATGTCCAAAAATAGCAAAAACTCCGGCAAATAATGGTTGTATTTCATTATCAATCTCTATATATTGGGCTGATAAATATTTAACGATAGCCTGTGACATTGTCAGTCTGATTGTTTTCATAGTCTTTACTCCTCTCTATATTTTTTCCAAGATTTAATTAGCTCTATGTAATTATTGGACACTAAATCAATCAACTCTTGATCACTTATCTTTTTTTCCATCCACTGCTTGGCTGGCTCATAAAAAATTGTCCTACCAACAGTAAAACCTTTGCAAATTTTATGTTTTGAGGCATCCTCAAAAGAACTTTTTACAGCATCCATAGATGCTGATTGACCTAATAATAGCACACCTTCACAGAGCGCATCATTTTGTAATATCACATCGCTCACTTGCTCCCAAGACTCGTCTTTCAGTGCCGGCAATTTCCACCAATCCGGCTTGATACCAAGACCATACAGCCTATTTAGTATTTGTGGAATGGTTGATGTGTCCTCTTCCAAATCCCCAGG
>JBLHLI010000263.1:0-4315 GCA_047618765.1 Enterobacterales bacterium
ATTACAGATGGTAGTAATCCTCTTGATGCATCTGCTGTCCATCCTGAAGCTTATTCTATCGTTGAACAAATAATAGAACAATCAATTGATAAAGAACTGAAGTCAATCATTGGCGATCATGACTTTTTACAAAAAATTGATTTGAATGGCTTAACAACAGAGAAGTTTGGTTTAATAACGGTTAAAGATGTTCTTAAGGAATTAGAAAAGCCAGGTCGTGATCCAAGGCCTGAATTTAAGACCGTTATTTACAAAGAAGGTGTAGAAAGTCTCAAAGATCTACGAAATGACATGGAGCTTGAGGGGGTTATAAGTAATGTAACTAATTTTGGCGCCTTTGTTGATGTGGGTGTTCACCAGGATGGGTTGATTCATATTTCACAACTATCAAATACCTTTGTCAGTGATCCAAGAACAATTGTTAAAGCTGGTGATATTGTTAAAGTTTGGGTTTTAGAGGTAGATGTTGATCGTAAACGAGTGGGTCTTACGATGTTAAATCCAAAGCAGAAAAAAGTAACTGCTAATAGTGATAAAGCAACGGACAAGAGCAAAAATAACAATATAAAACAAATAGTTAGAAAAAATAGCTCTAAAGCTAATAAGAGCCCGAAAGCTGCAAAAAAGGATGTCCCAGTATCGGCTTTTGGTAGCCTGTTGAGTGATGCATTAACGAACAAAAAGTAACGCTATACTAGTATGAACAGTGATTATAAATGTAACAAAGTGTTGCATCAGGTCTGCGCCTCTGTTATAAAGTCTCTGCGCTAGCAAATATGAAGAAGCTCAGAAAGAACTGGGCCTTGCAGACTGGAAAACTTACGCCTCACATTGTGAGGCTTTTTATTGACTGGTAACTTATGCTTAATTTAACTCGCCCACACTACTTTCTACTCTTTTTTATCTGTCATGAGCTACTCATTACAGCATTCTATTTTGAGATTTATTTAGGTTTAGAGCCTTGTCCTCTTTGTATGGTATCAAGGGCAGTCGTTTTTACTTTGGGTGTTTTCTTCTTATTGGCAGCACTGCATAACCCCTCTGGTTTAACGCGAAAAATATACCACGGTATTTTAAGTATCATTTCGGCCTTGGGTATTGCAGCTTCAACTCAACATGTGTATTTACAATCTCTACCAGCAGATGAAGTCCCAAGTTGTGGGCCAAGCCTAGATTACATGCTTGATACACTACCAATGAGTGAAGTACTTAAAAAATTAATGGAAGGTTCAGGTTCCTGTGCAGAATCAAGCTGGGAATTTATGTCACTGTCTATGCCTGCTTGGATGTTAGTGATTTTTTCAGGTTTTTTCGTGCTTTCACTTTATCCATTCTTTAAGCGTGAGCGCACTAAAATATTCAGTGATAACTAGATAACTTCTTTTCAGGTAATTTTATCCCAGAATTTTTTATCTCAGAACTTTTTAACTTAGAGTAAGATAAGCCTTTATTACCTTTAACTTCTCGACAGTTTATGTAATATTATTCACCTAAGTAATAAAAGAATACTGGGGAATTATGCTCAATCAACTTGACCAAGCAAAAGATAAATGGGGTGGACATCATTCATTGATTGATCGTTGGTTAGAAGAACGTCAATTACTGTTAGTAAATTTTTGTTGTCTATTTAAGACGGATGACACCAGTAACCAGCAAACCCTGCCGGATTACCCTGCAATCACAAAGTTTTGTCAACAGCTAGTCGATTACATTTCTTTGGGTCATTTTGAAGTTTATGAATCATTGGTCTCTGAGTCTAAAACAGAGGGTGAAGCATCGTTAAAACTGGCAGAAGCTCTTTATCCTGAAATCCAGGAAACCACCGAATTTGCTCTGACTTTTAACGATAAATATACCACTATTAATAATATTGATGAATATGTTGTTTTGTCAGATGATTTATCGAAAATGGGTGAGGCTCTAGCTACTCGAATAGAATTGGAAGACCAATTGATTGATAGCTTCCATCGCAACCACTAAAGGTACATAAAGGATTTAATTTATAATGATTCGCATATTAATAGAACGAACTTTACTAAAGAACAAAGAACTGGAATACCATAATATCATTCGCCAGTTAAAACAAAAAGCGAGTCATGTGGCAGGCTATATATCAGGAGAGATATTGGTTGATCCTGATAATTCATTACGATGTTTGGTTATCTCAAACTGGGAAAATGTAGAATCCTGGGAGATTTGGGCTAATTCAGATGAGAGAAAACAGACTGAAAAAATGATTCGAAAAATGCTCTCTGGCAATGAAAAAGTTTCAATTTATCAATCAGATATAGTTAAATATTAAATATAGTTGTAGCATTAAAAAAGGAGGAGCTGTGAATTATAAACATTACATCAAGTTAATAACAGTTCATCTCATTTCATACATAAGGCTGCCGTTAATAGTTATGCTGTTGCTAACTTCCCTTGCAGCTTGCCAACAAAGCTCCACTCCATTAAGTCAGGTTAGACATTCGGCTATAGCAACCTATGATGCGGATATTTCCGATGACGGAAAATATTCTCTAATTGCCAGTGTTAATCATGATGCAGGATTATGGGATTTGGAAAATGATGTTTTGCTCTATTCCTGGAGTCATTCCAAAGAGACTGACATTGGTATTATTGCTGTTGATATTTCCCCAGATGGAAGTCGAGCTGTAACAGCAACTGAAAAAGATATGGCTGTTTGGGATACCCAAACAGGAAAAAACCTAGGCTTCTATAGCCTGCCAGAAAGTGATCTGCGAGACATCGCTATATCAGACCGTGGTGATTCTTTAATTATGGGATTGGGCGACGGTAGAATCATACATCTTAGTTTAGTGACGGGGCGACGACTAGAGTTTCTGGCCCATGGCGAGGCTATAAATAGCGTTGATATATCCCCCAACGGTCGTTATGTTCTCTCGGGCGCAAATGATTACCGAGCGTTATTCTGGGACAGTAAATCTGGTCAAATATTACAACAGTGGAAGCACAACTCTAGAGTCACTCTAGTGTCACTCAGTCGTGACGGTTCTAAGGCGTTCTCAGCAGGCAATAAAGCTAATGCGATGATTTGGGACATAAAGACTGGGCTTAAAATAAGTCAGCTTGATTTAGCTCAAAGACAATATGTTCTTAGTAGCGCTAGATTCTCTTCTGATAATAAACAGTTATTAACGGGCGCTCCTTCTCGTCAGTTAATGTTATGGAATGCACAAGATGGTCTGGCATTAAAACAAATTCGAGTTGGCATTAGAAAAACAAACCGCCCAACCGGTGCAATCATCTATGCCGTAGGTTTTAATGCACAGGGAGATCTTCTTTCTGAATCTTCAGCAGGGCTTGGCGAACGATGGAATGCTACCGATGAAGAGAGTGGTGATTGGGGTTTTTGACCTTAAAATAATTTATTTGGAAAAATAATCCATGCAACCTAAGCATTGGCAATTCTGGATAGATCGTGGTGGAACTTTTACTGATGTAATTGGCATTAGTGAGCAAGGCGATCTGGAAGTTATAAAACTCCTATCTGAAAACACTCAACAATATCCTGATTCATCAATTGAGGGCATTAGGCAAATTCTTGGTTTAAAAAAAAGCCAAATAATCAATACCGAACTCATTAGTCATGTCAAAATGGGAACAACTGTTGCAACCAATGCTTTACTTGAGCATCGAGGTGCAAAGGTCTTATTATTAATCACCAAAGGCTTTGCCGATCTACCCTCCATAGGTTATCAAAATAGAGCCGATATATTTGCTTTAAATATCAAGAAACCTGAATCCCTATACTCCGATTGCTTTGAGGTTGATGAAAGAATATCCGCAGAGGGCAGCGTTCTTAAATCAATGGATTGCTCAAGGTTAAAAGAGCGATTAATCGAAGCCCGAAAAGAAGGCTTTGATTCCATAGCGATAGCCTTGATGCATAGCTACAAAAATCCTGAGCATGAATTAAAACTGGAACAACTTGTACGAGACATGGGATTTGAAAGTATCTCAACCTCGCATAAATTAAGTCCACTACCTAGACTAGTACCAAGAACCGATACCACGTTAATCGATGCCTATTTGAGCCCAATATTAAAGCGCTATATTGGGCAGGTTGAACAATCTTTGGGTGCTGCTTCATTACAATTTATGCAAAGCAACGGAGGATTAACCCAAGCGCAACATTTCAGTGGTTGTAACAGTATTCTTTCGGGCCCTGCTGGTGGTGTAGTCGGGATGGTAGAAACGGCTAAACAGCTAGGCTTTGACCGTATTATAGGCTTTGATATGGGTGGTACCTCGACAGATATCTGTTTGTATCAAGGTAGTTATCAGCAAA
>JBLHLI010000264.1:0-4276 GCA_047618765.1 Enterobacterales bacterium
TGTGTACTTTTAACTCGTAAAAGTAATCACCTTTAACAATGGTGGGGGGGGGAGGATTCGAACCTCCGAAGGCTAAGCCAGCAGATTTACAGTCTGCCCTCGTTGACCGCTTGAGTACCCCCCCGGTTCCTTTTTAAGACCGTGTCTCACACACAATTACCTTATAAAAAGAGGCGCGAATAATGCAACGTTGAGAGGCAAAATGCAACCACTTTTTTCGATAACCCTGAAATGACTTAAAAATGTATGTTTTTCAACAAGTTGTGACAGCACATTTTAAGTCAATAAAAGGGGTTTGTTGATTCAACAACCCCTGAATATAGGGTTCATCTCTTTGGAATCAATTAATCAGCTTTTGTATTCAATAAAAACAACAACTTAGCCGTTTAGCAGTCCAAATTTAATTTAATTCGTCTCCAACTTTGAGAGGCAGGATATTACATGAATGTTGCTACAGATTAAAGCCCTATTTTAAATTATTTCAAGCCTGCATTTATTGGACTCTATCTTAGTGTATTTTGAGTACCAATTAATGATATTCATAAACTAAATATTTCTTGATAATTATATATTTTATTTAAAGGATTTTAGTTTTAAGTATTGTTAGATCTGTTCACGGCCTGTAGCTAAGAAGCAAATGAAATATCTAAAATGCTCATTACATTGTTAAAAAATGGGGCTATGAAATTAGCAACATATTTATCAGTATGACTGGGAAGATTATTGAATATTTGGATTGTTATAATTTTCGGATATTAGATAATTCGATATCCCTCCGAGATTCGGAGGGATACTGAAAAATATGGTGCCGACTCCCGGAGTCGAACTGGGCACCTACTGATTACAAGTCAGTTGCTCTACCAGATGAGCTAAGCCGGCAATTACTTCTTGGGTTACCCCAAAAAGGAATGGCATTTTAGACAATTGATTTAGAAAGTGCAATGGGTTCTTTCAAATATTTTCAGTTAGTTTTAAATATTTCTCTTATTGCAGATTATAATGTTAAAAATCAACTACATATAATCTAAAAAAGTTAACAATATATTCATAATTATAGATTTAAATACTTAACTTTATAAGAGTATTGAACTATTTACACATTTTATATAATTTTATATCATAACTTCTATTAAAATATTGTTAATTTCATTATTCAGTTGAGTTTAACAAATAATACAAACCTTCTAGAACAAGCTTATTTTGCAATTGGTGTTGAATCTCTAAACCCCTGCTTAGATGAATAGCATCTCCTCCTGTTAAAAATAACGGTAGAGAGTTCGCTTCACTATATCGATGATACATGTTATCAATATAGCTACAAAGATTAGTTAGGCAGCCATTTAATACAGCTTCTGTTGTAGAGTGGCCTGGTAGATGAGCTTGGGTTTTAATATTACTATCTACGACAATTCCATCTGTGTCTGACATTAACAGTTTTGTCTGCATAGATAATCCAGGAATAATATGACCACCTAGATGCTGTCCTGTGCTATCAACAATATCAAGTGTGAGTGCTGAACCTGCATCAACTACTATGAAACCACTTTGCAGTTTTTTCCAAACAGCAATCATAGCTAACCATCGATCTACACCTAATTGCTCAAATTGATGATAAGCATTTGTTAACGGTCCAAAATTAGCACTAGTGGTTGCGATACTCACCGGCTGGCAAAGATTGTGTTGTATAAAAGATCGAGTTATCAGTGCAAGTTGATTTTGATTCTTAACACAGGAAATATAAATGTCAGTAATTGTCTTGTCGTTAAGCTTGGCAAAAGCTAACAACTCATTAAGCTCACCCACTGTTGACTTAGTAAAGTGGTTATCATCATAACAACACCATTTTAGTGCACTATTACCTTGGTCTATTAATAATATCATAACTCTGATTTCCGTAAACTTACTTCACCTGAGGTCCAACTTGAACGTTCACCATCGACATTGAGTATTAAGCCCCCCCTAGCATCAATCCCATTATGCACTCCTTCAAACTCTTTATTTCCTAGTGTAAGTATTACCGATTTATTAAGCCAGACATCAAGAGCATTCCATTTATCAATAAAAGCTTTGAAACCAAACTGAGTAAAAGTATCTAAAGCACTTAGTAAATTATTCAGTAAATTAGATGCCAGCTCATTTTGTAGCAGAGGATTATATAAATCACATTGATTTAAATTAATATAAGGTTTATCAATGTTCTCAGCTTCATAAGCGGTCATATCAATATTGATACCAATACCGATTACAACTTTGCAATTACCGTCATTTTGACTTTTGATTTCGATAAGAATACCCGATAGCTTTTTATTATCTACAAGCAAATCATTGGGCCATTTGACTCCTATTTTCTTAGCACAATAGCCTTGTAATGTTTCAGCTAATGTTAATCCTACGGCCAAACTTAAACCGGATAAAGCAGAGGAGTCCATTTTAAATAGACGTGCAATAGAAAAATAAAGATTAGATTTATCTGGTGATACCCACTCTTTACCGCGTCTGCCTCTACCTGCAGTCTGTGATTGTGCAAAACAGATGTTAGTGTCACTAATCAGCGCTTTCTCTGATAAATAGGTATTGGTTGAACTCAGTTGTTGATGAATTTCAAGTTCTATAGATTGACGGAAGTTCTCCTTTAAACCTTTTATGATTTGGTCATAATTTAGTGCTTCCATTATCCAAAATCCTTTAAAGGAACAGTACCTCTAGAATTCAAAATAGTCACTTCTGGTTCAAGTAAAACAGAAAATTTCTCTTCGATTAATTGCTGAACGTAAAATGCAAGCTTAGCAATATCTTCGCCTGTGGCATCGGCATAATTAACTAAAACGAGCGCCTGTTCTGTATGAACTCCTCCATCACCCTGACGGTATCCCTTTAGACCCACTTTATCAATCATCCAACCCGCAGCTAGTTTCCAGGTAGAGTTATGTTGTGGATAGGCTATTAGATCAGGAAATTCGACTTTAATTTTTTGATACTGCTCTTCACTTACAATAGGATTTTTAAAGAAACTGCCTGCATTGCCCAATACTTCAGGATCAGGTAATTTATTTTGTCTGATTTCACACACCTGATCAAAAACCATCTTAGGTGTAATGTTATTCGGATTGGAAAAAGTTTTGTTCAAGGCACTGTATCCAATATTCACAGAGGGAACAGTAGATAGTTGTAGTTGTACGGATATTACCAGATAGTTTTTACCATCTTGATGCTTAAAGAAACTGTCTCTATATCCAAACTCGCAATCTTTCTTAGTAAAGGTTCTCTTTTTCCCATTAGTCAAATCGATGGCGACTAAAGACAGAAAGTGATCACATAGTTCCACACCATAGGCACCGATATTTTGTATTGGAGCAGCTCCTACGAGCCCAGGTATTAAAGCAAGATTTTCAAGACCATAATAACCTTTAGTGAGAGAGTCTTTTACTAGGTTGTGCCAATTAACGCCAGCCGCTACTGTCACAATAACTTTATTATCACCATCGACTTTATATGAAGTACCTTGCATACGCATGGCAATGACTAATTCAGGTGCATCTTTTAGAAAAAGGATATTACTGCCTGCCCCAAGAAATAGAAATGCAGAGGGGTCAAATGATCCAGACGATATCAGATTTTCAATATCCTTTTCACTTTCTATTATCTTAAGCTTTGAGGTATAACTTTCTACATGAAAAGTATTATAAGTTTTTAATGACTGCTTCAAAGCTGAACCTTTATCCAAAAAATTTTAATCTATTGTACCTGATGGATATAAGAGAACCAATCTACGGATAGTTTTATCCTCTTATATTATTAAATCCAAAGCAAAAAAAAAGCCCAGTCGTTAGACTGAGCTTTCTTCATAATAAGAGCCTGGCAATGACCTACTTTCGCATGGGGAAACCCCAAACTATCATCGGCGCTGAACATTTTCACTTCTGAGTTCGAGATGGGATCAGGTGGTTCCTATTCGCTATTGTCGCCAGGCAAAACTGGTACTTGAGGTTAAACTTACTCCAACTAAGTACTTGCTCGTTATAAAAACGGCACAAGCCTCAAGATTTAACAATCGTATCTATGGTCAGTTAACTCAAAGAGCCACCAACATGTCCAACAAATTCGTTTTAAAAAGCCTTTCTAACATACTTCAAGATATACTTCTGCAAACTCTACAGTCATACATATCGTCTCTCGACTTGTAATACTTTATCAATCTCACACAACTCCAAAAACTCTTGGGTGTTATATGGTCAAGCCTCACGGGTAATTAGTACAAGTTAGCTCAATGCCTCAC
>JBLHLI010000265.1:0-4256 GCA_047618765.1 Enterobacterales bacterium
TTAATGAAGGAACGATAATCGTTCCAAAAACGAATTCTCTAATGCTTCGGCCACGTGATATGCGAGCTAAAAAGAGTCCAACAAAAGGAGAGAAAGCGATCCACCAAGCCCAGTAAAAAACAGTCCACGAAAGAGATTGCCATTCGTAAAGAGTCGCATCAGGCTCCGTTTCAGCCGGAGGCCAGTAGGTTACTAATAATGATGGTAATTGGATTACGTAATCCCATAGACCGACAAACAATGCTTCAAAACCTAAGGCAGTAGCACCAAACATAATAAAAAATAAAATCAGAGCAAATGAAAGCCCCATATTTATATTCGACAGCCACTTGATGCCTTTGCCGACCCCAGATATTGCAGAAATAGTTGATGCTATCATAATTAGGACTAATGCTAAGATCAAACCAGAATTGCTTGGAGATAAATCGCTGTTAACGAGCCACTTAGCTCCGCTTACTTCAAATAAGCCCTGAGAAAATTGGCTAACACCAAAACCAATTGTGACAGCAGCACCTAAAATTGTGGCTATCACAGCTGAAATATCAATAATATGTCCCAACATCCCTTGTAAACGATTTCCAAACAAAGGAGTAAGGGCTGAGCGAATGGTCAGTGGTTGATTGCGGTTATAACTAAAATACGCCATAGATAATCCGACCAGTGAATAGCAGCCCCATGCACTGAATCCCCAATGAAAATATGACCATTTATAAGCATTTAAAATATTATCGGCTGACTCACCGGTAGTTAAACCCTTGATAGTATCCGGATTAGTTACAAAATGAGAGATTGGCTCAACAGTAGCAAAAGTAAGCATACCGACGCCAATGCCGGCACCAAACATCATAGCGATCCAAGAAAAAGTAGAAAATTCCGGTTTAGCATCCGAACCACCTAACTTGATGGACGCTGTTGAAGGGATAACCGCTAATGAGGCACAAACTAGAACAAAAAACGCTACAACATAAATGTACCAGGCACCGAAATAAGTAAATGACCAAACTTTCATTTGTCCAAGAACAGAACCTGCTTGTTCGGGGAATACAGCAGCCCAAATAACAAGAGCAGCGATAATTAATTTGGAGCTAACGGTAACTGTTTTGTTAAAGCCTTTGTAAAATCCTGTCTTGGAAGTGACTATTTGAAGTTGTTCAATATCTGGTTCTTCACTCACTGATTATTCCATTATTATTATTGTTTGACCTAGAGTATACACCAACCAAAAATTTTCTGTTGAATCATTAAGACGTTACCGTTACTGAGTTTAGACGTTTTGCCAGTGTAACAGGATACAAGTTACCCAAAAAATGCATGTTAATCAGCTCTACTAGGTGGTCTTATCTTGATGCTCCTGGTAAGTGGGATGACCCAGAATTAATTACTTCAAAAACCCTTTTTGAGTTGAAAGGGGGAATATCTGGGATAATTGCCAAATGAATAAAAATTATGTTGTCTTCATTTATCTAATGCCAACACCAACTCTTATTTATTTTATTATTAGTTTAGTTTTCATCATTATTAATTGTTCTGACTTCTTTGATAGGCTAACTGTTGGGCCAACTGAAATTTGTGATTGAAGTTCATTATTAAAATTAACTATTACCAGTCTAGTATTATTTACTCGCTCATTGGCTAGAACGATTAATGCTGTTTTCGGAAGTGTTTGAAGCAGAATAAGCTGCATTTTTAATGCATTGATATAGGAAATCTCATCAAAACTTTCTCTTAGTAAGTTTAATTTAGTCTTATTATCTGTCTCACTGTATTGTTCTAAAAAGAGCTGTTCCAAGACTATAATTTGAACAGTTGTAGGACTTTCAGTTGCGGCCGTTTTATTGCCTCGAGTTGCAATTCTTGATTCTAGTAAACTACGTAACTGCTCTGCTTTAAGCGCCTTGGAATCCACTTCTATGTTAACAACTCCTGCTAACTCTAGAATAAGGTTTGGTCTTAGTGTTAGAGCCTCAGCAAGCTTTAGGGCTTTTTCTACCTCTGGCGGTGTGAGATCCGAACGCCCTGGTATAAAACTGAAGTGTTCAAGTTCATTCGATTCGAAATCTACTAGATTAGCAATTAGGCTAAAAGGCGAAGCTACTATCTTAATGAGTAGATTAGACAAGGCGCTACCTACCACCGATCCATAGCTAAAGTCAGGTGAACTTATGTCTCCTCTTACAGGCAGAGCGATATCAATTTTTCCGCTGGCATCTTTTAAAAGTGCAACAGCTAAATCTAGAGGTAGACTCTTAGCATCGGGATGAGGAACGTCTTTACCCAGTTCAAAATTTCTTAAGATAATTTGATTTTCGCCCACAAGCTGATTGTCATTTAGTTTATATTCTAATTCAAGGTCAAGTGCTCCAGATGCAATTTCTCTACCGACAAAAGGGATAGTATAGGCAGAAAATTTAGGCACAAATATATTCTTAAATGACAGCAGTATATCGGTCTTGTTATTTGGATTTAAGGGTGAAAGAGTTCCAGTTATGCGAACAAAACCAAATTCGTCAATCTGGCCTTCAAAGGCTGCATTTGATGGTTGCTCACTCAATGATGAGATAGTCGAAAGACTTCCATTGAGTTTAATGATCTTTGTGGTAAAGGGTAATGGCAAAGACCGATCAGTGAAATTCATTGATGCATCAACTAATAAGATATTGCCCACTTTAATTGCCATCTCTGCTTCTTTTTCAGGCTCTGTAATTTCATTTTCTACAGCACTATGAATAGCTGATGAATTGTTATTAGCCAGCTGCGCAACATTCAAGCCACCTCTACTATCAATGACTAGATCTCCAGTGGGCTTATCAAGATGTAGTTGGTGAATATCTAGAGTATTATTAGCCATACTAAAGGATACTTTTTCTGCCCAAAGTCGTTCTAAACTAACAAGAAAAGTACTTGCATCAGTTTCTGCAAGCTTTAAGTTCATGACATTAATATCGCCTTTGTAGAGTAAAGGATCCTCTAAAGCGTTGTGTAGCTGACCATTAATATTTAAGGTGCCAGTATTAATTTCCAGATCAATAAATTGGTTTATATAAGGCTGAACAACTGCCAATGCTAAATCACTAGCATTCAGTTCTAGATCATAAAGAAATTCAGGCAATACAATTAATTCTCCCTTGGTTTGAATTGAACCTCCACTTTCTAATTGCAATGACAGTGTTGTGGGAAACTTAGCATTGAATTGATTATTGATATCTTTTATTTGTAAGTTTAATGCAGATACATTGATATTTGCTTCAGGGACAAGGGTGTTGTCTTGGATGTTAACTTGCATATTATTAAGCGAAAACTTTCCTAACTTTAGATTCCATGGTTTCGAATCACTTTTTTTAGATTCAGATTCAGCTGTTGTAGAACTCTGCATTAACTGTGCAAAATCAGGACTTTCTCTATAAAAGCTAATAACAGAATCGTCTACTTCTATGGAGTCAATTGATGCTGTCTGAGCAGGCCAACTCATACTGCCACCGGTCAGCTTTATGCTGGGTAATCTAATGACTTCATGGTCATTATTTACTGCACTGTTAGGCTCGAAAGTATTAATTAACAAATCATAGAAACTAAGATTAAAATTATTAACATCAATGCTTAGGGTGTCATTTTTAGTCGTGCTAATGGCGTAATCAAGTTCAATGTTGGCATTTCCTTCAGGGATGTCAAAACCGAACTGATGACTGAGATAGGATGAAATCAGCGGAAAATGAGAGCCCTTGATTGATGTATGTGCAACAGACTTAAGAGGGTTTAATTGTAAGCTTCCTGTCCAATCGATAGTTGCTTGGCTTGCTGTTGAAATATTAACGGTCTGTTGTGCGCTGCGTTCTGGCAATGTATTGAGGTCAAAAATATTAACATTAATAGGACCAAAGCTCGTCTTTAACGGAACAATAGACATATCATCTTCCCAATTAACGATACTATCTTCAATGATAAAACTTAGGAATAGTAGGGGTATTATCTCATCTGAACTTGTACTTGAAACATCAGTAGTAACTGTTTTTGAACTATTCTCATATAAGTATTTGATATTGAGTTGACCCGATGAATTACGTTTAATAAAGAGTTCGGGTGATGAAAGTATGACGTCATCAAAAGTCCAAGCTTGCCGGTAAATGGAACTGATTTGAAAGTTTATAAAAAATTCTTCTGCTTGGGCAATTACAGAATCATCTCTATCTTTAAGTTCAAAATCTTTTATCTTTAGGCTCAATTCAAATGGATTTATTTCTATCGTACTGATACTTAAA
>JBLHLI010000266.1:0-4253 GCA_047618765.1 Enterobacterales bacterium
TATAAAAGTTATTCATTTCAATGTAAGAGTCTGGTCTTATTGGATGAGACTGAGGTCCAGCATCTTCAACAAATTGAAAGGTTTTTAATCCTTGAGCATCTTCAATTCTTTTTACAGCACGAGAATTCATATCTGAACTAAATTCTTGATCACGAAATACAGTTAAGCCTTCTTTGAGGGATAATTGAAACCAATCTCGGCAAGTTACTCTATTTCCGGTCCAATTATGAAAATACTCATGGGCTATTACACTCTCAACACCTTCAAAATCAGCATCGGTTGCCGTTTTATCATTAGCTAAGACGTAGCAGGTGTTAAAGATATTTAAGCCTTTATTTTCCATTGCCCCCATATTGAAATCACTGACAGCAACAATCATATAAATATCGAGGTCATATTCAAGACCATAGACATCTTGATCCCAAGTCATTGCTTTTTTTAAGGATTTCATGGCGTGTTGGCATTGGTTTAGTTTGCCTTTTTCTACAAATATTTGTAAAGCAACTTCTCGTCCTGATGTGGTAATAAATTCATCTTCTAATAAATCATAATCACCTGCAACAAGAGCAAATAGATAACAGGGTTTAGGAAATGGATCGTACCAGGTGGCAAAGTGTCTCCCCTCCTCTAGATCTCCACTGTCAGTGAGATTGCCATTTGAAAGTAAGTAAGGATACTGCTCTTTATTTGCTTCAATGGTTGTAGTAAATATTGCCATAACATCAGGTCTATCAGGATAGAACGTAATCTTACGAAAGCCTTCGGCTTCACATTGTGTAGTATATTTCCCAGAAGATTTATAAAGTCCTTCAAGACTAGTATTTCTTTCAGGATTAATTTCTGTCTCAATTTCTAGGGTAAAATTATCAGGAAGATCATTTATTATTAGATGTTTATCATCGAGTTGATAACTACTACGTGGTAGTGATATGTTGTCTAACTTTAGATTTAGTAACTTAAGATCTTCACCATTTAAAATTAACTCAGAATCATTATCATCCTCTATCTCTGGATTCTTTATTATATTAAGTTGAGATTTAATAACTGTCTTTTCAGCTGATAAATTGATATTAAGCTCTACTGATTCAATTAAAAAACAGGAAGCTTTGTACGCTTTTCTAAACTTTTCTATAGCCATTGATTCAAACTCATTATTTTGTTAAGTGTTTTACTATCTCTTGGTTAATACTCTTAATACTAACTTAGGATGTGTTTTTATATATGCTTAATCTCACATATTCCCTGCTAATCCAGAATGCCAAAAAATTCAAATTATTTAATCTTATAGCTTTAGTTTAGCACCGATTTAAGTTGAAAAAATAGATGCTTAGTATATTTGTTGGTCCTTTGATTAATGTTGCTACCTAAACTGTTAAAAATTTATCTCTGTTGTATAAATATAGCTATTTATCGTATTTTGTTGCAAAATTTGGATAATTTTATTAACGGCTATTATATTAATTATTGGTGATACAAAAAATGATAAGAGTACAAATATATTCCATGGCTTTTTTGGACGGCTTTGCCATTATGGCTATACAAATGCTTGGCGGTCGCTTACTTGCGCCATGGTTTGGTGGTTCCATTTATATTTGGGGTAGCATCATCAGTATTTTTCTTATTGCACTATCACTTGGCTATCTCGTTGGTGGTCATTTATCTATGTTTAAACCCAATTTACGTCGGTATGGCTTATTGTTTATCTGTTCAGGATTGGCCTTATTACCTATATTATATCTTTCTGATTATTTAATGAACATTACTTTCCTCGTCACTGAAGATCCTAGATATGGTTCACTATTAGCTGCAATGTTGTTATTTTTTCTCCCCGCCTTCATCATGGGTATGGTCTCCCCCTACTCTATTCGCCTACTTGTAAAATCTCAGGCTGCTAGTGGTCACACTGCTGGAAGACTATACTTTACATCTACCTTAGGCAGTTCATTAGGCACCATAGGTACAGCCTTTTATTTTGTTCTTTATTTTGAAGTGAATCAGATATTATCAACAGCATTATTATGCCTGGTTATACCTGGTATTTTATGTCAATTCAGCTCCTGGAGTCCTAATGAAAAAACTACTACTTAGTTGTTTAATCTGTTTAAGTACATTAGCTATAAATGCGAAGATTTTACATTCAGAAAAATCATTATATAGGAATATTATTGTTGAAGAAAAATCGGGACGTCGTTGTATGATATTTGGTCGACTATCAAAACATCCCGATCAGCAAAGTTGTATTGATAGAGAAAATCCTGATTATCTTGTATTTAGTTATACAAAACTGGTAATGGCTGGATTAGCAATGCAACCTAATCCAAAATCAATACTCATCGTTGGTCTAGGTGGTGGAACCTTGCCAATGAGTTTTGAAAAAGTATATCCAAATACCAAAATTGATACTGTGGAAATTGATATTTCTGTTCTCAATGTTGCAAAACAATGGTTTGATTATACAGAAAGTGACAATCAGAATACTCATACAATCGATGGTCGGGTATTTGTTAAGCGACAGCTCCGTAGAAATAAACAATATGATTTAGTCATTTTAGATGCTTTTAATGGTGACTATATTCCCGAACATTTGATGACTGAAGAATTTCTAAATGAAATCAAACAATCACTTAATTCAGAGGGGTTGTTAATTGCTAATACCTTCTCTAGAAATAAACTTTATCATAATGAATCTGTTACTTATCAAAAAGTATTTGGTAAATTTAACTATATACATTCTAAACGTTCCGGAAATCGAATTATTTATGCCAAAAAGAACGGAAATCCGTACGAAAAATCACTATTAAAGAACGACCGTATAATCAGGGAATTAACTGAGATAGGAGTAAATTTTGTTGAATTTGAAAAATTATTAACCAATGAACCTGATTGGAAAGAGAATGCGCGGCCCTTAACCGACCAGTATTCACCAGCTAATTTGTTAAACCAATAATATATTACCCAACGGCTAGGGCCTGCTGTAAATCAGAAATTAAATCATCAACATCTTCTACTCCTACTGACAAACGTACAAAGTTGTCAGATATACCAAGCTCTTTGCGTTTCTCAAGTGGGAGTGAAGCATGGGTCATTATTGCCGGATGGTTTATTAAGCTTTCAACCCCACCTAGACTTTCAGCCAGTGTAAATAATTCTAATGCTTCTAAAAACCTACGACATCGCTTTAGATCTCCATCAAGAAAGATTGATATCATCCCTGAAAAACCATGCATTTGACTAGCTGCAAGTTCATGTTGAGGATGACTAGCAAGTCCAGGATATATAACTTGTTTCACAGTCGATTGCTTTTCTAACCAATTAGCAATAGCAAGCCCATTTTCATTGTGACGTTGCATTCTCAATGCTAAAGTCTTTAATCCTCTTAGTGCTAGAAAACTGTCGAATGGACTTGCAATCGCACCTATAGCAAATTGCAGAAACTTCAATGATTCAGCTAACTCGTCATTGTCCCCGATGATTAGAGCTCCTCCAACAATATCAGAATGGCCGTTCACATATTTAGTGGTGGAGTGCATAACCACATCGAACCCAAGCTCTATTGGTCTTTGATTATAAGGAGTAGCAAAGGTATTATCGCATACCGTAATGAGGTTATACTTTTTAGCTAATTCAGCTATTGCTTTTAAATCAGCTATCTTCAACAAAGGATTCGAGGGCGATTCAACCCAAATCATTTTTGTTTCTGGTCTAATCGAATTTTCTATAGCCTCTATATCAGACATATCAACATGAGAAAATGATAGATTTGAGGTACGAGTCTTAATTTTATTGAATAACCGAAGTGTTCCTCCATATAAATCATCCATGCATAGGACATGGGCACCTGCATCTAAATGGTCAAGAACCGCTGAAATTGCAGCTAAACCAGAAGCAAAAGCCAAGCCTAACTTGCCCCCTTCCAATTCAGCTAAACAGCGCTCAAATGCCATTCGTGTAGGATTCTCAGAGCGACCATACTCAAACCCCTTATGATCACCAGGACTCGATTGAGCGTACGTTGAAGTAGCGTAAATTGGTTGCATCACGGCACCTGTGGAAGGGTCTGGAGACTGACCAGCATGTATTACTTTGCTATTAAAATGAAGATCAGTGTCTTTACTCATATAGAAGTTTCTCTTTGAAGTGTATTACATCGGTAATTTTATATGCCGGCTATGGTTTTTACTAATACCTGTTAAATTGAATTTTTGTAGCAATTTAAAATCCGATTATGTGTTGTTAAGAATAACCTCAAATGA
>JBLHLI010000267.1:0-4248 GCA_047618765.1 Enterobacterales bacterium
TTCTATCAACTACAACTAAGCCTTTTTTCTCATTAACAATTAATCCAGATCCTGAGGTTCGGTCGCTACCAATTTCATCAATAGCATAAGGTGTTGAGAAATTCACCCAAACCAGAGAAGGTGCTATCTGATTAGCAAGTGCACTATCTTGCTTAGGGTGTTGGGCATTTTGTACTTCAAGTGGCTCTTTCTCTGGAGCTTCTGCTAAGGGTTTACATTGCCAATTTCCTGAGGCTTTATCATGATCACAAATTTTAGCCTTGTGCCAGTGGCGATCATTTTTAACAATAGAGAGAGATTCATTATGGGGATCTCTAATTCCATAATATCGAACAGGAAATTCTTTACTATCAGGTATATCTTCTAATGCCTTTAAGACGTCATCGAGATTATTAATCTCCTGTTTATTGATACTAATGATTACAGAACCTGAACCAATTCCTGAGCTGCCAAACATAAAGCCACCGGTTGCTAAAACCACACCTTTGACGGGTCTATTAAGATGACGAGCTTGTTGGTAACTTAAATCATGTAAAACAGCTCGACCAATCTCCAGATAGCGATTTGGCGTAATGTCTGCCAGCGATCCTACTTTAAGTTCACCACTAATTAATCGACCACCGCGAAGATATTCAATCTGAATTGTTTCTCCAACATGGTTATCAAGATAAGATTCAAGCGGTATAAAGGTGCTGACTAATTGATCGTCAATTTTAAAAAGAATATCACCAGGTTCGAGTAATTTAGCGGCTGGTCCTTCTGGTAGTATATGTTCAACAACTAAAGCACCTTGTGCTTCAGGATCTTCTTCTCTAAAAATATCTTGTTCTTTATCGTTTAATCCAAGTCTTACTAATTCAGCATAGCTTTTATGGACAAAAGTTGTCTCTAAAGTACCTCTTACAACGGTTTTGCCAGCTTGAATTAATTCGAGGGCATGTTTGGCTCTATCGAGGGGAAAGAACATATTGGTGTTAGCACTAAAAGCTCCACCAGCTTGAAGGGCAATAACATAACCTTGTTCATTGATAACTGGCGAGCCTGATGAACCTCCACTGGCTCCACTAGCAGCCTGAAAATAAAAGGTGTTGAAATCATTAAAACGGTGTAAACCATAATCAGGAGCTTGACGATTCAGTCTTGCTATGGTGCCATCCAAAATGGATAGCTTTTCGCCGGCATCATTTCCTATTACGCGAATTTCAACGCCTACGCCGGCTAGTTCTGGTCGAAGTGATAGGGATTTAACGGTTAGGTGTCGGAGTTTTTGAGGATCATACTGAAAGAAACCAAAGTCATGGACAGGATCTCTATAAATAGGTTTTAGTTCAACTTCTTCTTGATTAATAAAGATTGCTGTAGCGGTTACAGGCCCTGGCTGCACAATATGGCGATTGGTCATGATAATGCCACGTTCAGCATCCACGATAAAACCAGTACCTTGGCTAACCATGGGTCTTGAGGTTTCAAAAGCTCTAGGCACTTCAAGTTGAATTGATACGATTGAACTGGTTACTTTATCTATAGTGCTCTTCCAACTATCGGTTTCGGCAAAAACGGTTGAATTTACCAAACAGGCAATGATAAATAATCCCATAAGATGGAAAGATGGTTTCTTTGTTAAACACTTCATTAACTTCCGTACTCCTTACTTTTTTGATAGCCAGGTACACTATACCAACGCTTTTCTTCTAAACACCAAGCTGATAATTGATTACCCCAAACACAACCCGTGTCTAGACTGATAATGCCTTGTTCAGGCTCTTTTTCTAATAAAGAGGCCCAATGGCCATGTAAAATATACCCTTGATGCTTGGTTCGATCTTTGATCTTAAACCAAGGGATCAAGCTGTCTGACGTTTCATTGACAGGTCCTTTAGATAACATATCCAGACTGTTGTCATGCTTACAATAACGCATTCTGGTTAGGCTATTGGTAATAAAACGTAAGCGATCATGTCCTTTGAGACTGCTAGACCATTGGTCAGGCTGATTACCATACATCTGTTGTAAAAATTCGCTGTATTGATCGCTTCTCAACACCAGTTCAACTTCACCAGCATATTCAGTGACTTGGTTTCTATCCCAGAACGGATAAACGCCAGCATGAACCAGCAAATATTGATCTTCAACATGAACAAGAGGCCTAAAACGCAGCCAATCTAGCAAGTCGTCGGCATCAGGCGCTTCAAGAATTGGATAAAAATTATCCTTAGGATTTTTCTTAAAAGACTTACTATTCTGTTTTAGGCGCTCAGAGATTGCGAGCATGTGTAAATCATGATTGCCTAAAACAGCAATTACAGAGTCTTTAAGGCTGTATATTAAGCGCAGTGCTCCAAGAGAGTCTGGACCTCGATTAACTAGATCTCCAGCAAACCAAAGTTTGTCATTGAGAGAGTCGAAATTAATCAGCTCAAGTAACGATTCAAGTTCATTTTTACAACCTTGAATATCACCAATGGCATAAGTGGGCATGGCTAAGAATTAATGTAATTTATCGGGCTGTGCTAGAGTAAATACAGGAATTGGTGCTTCAAACTCGACGTCATCAGTGCCGCACATGGTAAAACTTCCATGCATGCACCCCATAAACTCATTGAGAACAGTACCGGAGGTGTATTTATAAGCTTCACCAGGATTGATCCAAGGCTTTTCACCCACAACACCTTCACCTTTTACTTCTAAGGTTTCTCCATTGGCATCAGTGATGATCCAATGTCGACGTAATAGTTGGGCTTTTGATGAACCATTATTAATGATGGTAACCGTATAAGAAAATACAAATTGATGTTCTTCTGGGTTCGATTGAGTGGCGAGATATTTGGTGACGACTTTTATTTCAAACTGAGGAGCTTGAATATAATCGTCACCTTTAAAGGGTTTTGTAATCGAAGTTGCTTTCATACATCTATTCTGACGAATTCTTGCAGAGGTGACAAGATCTTAGCTGATAAAAATTGAACTTTTCCGTTACAATATATGCCAAAGTTATTCAATAAGGATAGAAAGTGAGCAATATTGCATTAATTACCGGAGCGAGCTCGGGATTTGGAGAAGCAACTGCACGTCAACTTGCTAATAAAGGATGGACGTTAATTCTTGTTGCCCGAAGACTTGAACGTTTAGAAGCTCTAAAAAATGACATCGGTGATGCCGTTATCGAATGTATTTGCCTTGATGTTCGTGACAGAGAAGCAGTGAAACGTCTGTTGGATCCATGGAACGGTAAAATTGACTTATTAATTAATAATGCAGGCCTAGCAGCAGGTCTTGATATGGCCTGGAATGCCTCCCTAGATGATTGGGACGTGATGGTAGATACCAATATTAAGGGCCTAACCTATGTAACCCGAGCATTATTGTCGGGCATGGTTGAAAACGGTACAGGTCATGTGATCAATATGGGCTCTATTGCTGGTTCTTATAATTATCCTGGAGGAAATGCTTATGGGGCGAGTAAGGCCTTTGTTGAGCGATTTTCTATGAATCTGCGTTCTGATCTTCATGGAACAGGCGTCAGAGTGACTAATATTGAACCTGGACTAGCAGAAACAGAGTTTTCTGAAGTACGTTTTAAAGGTGATACCCAAAAAGCAGAAAGTCTCTACCAAGGTATCAAGGCTCTTCAACCTGAAGATATTGCAGAATCGATAGTTTGGTGTGCTAGTCTGCCAAAACATGTGAATATTAATCGCATTGAGATTATGCCAACGGTTCAAGGTTTTGGTCCGCTACCTATAGCACGTGATTAAACTATTCTCAGTTTTTTTATGAATAAAACTCGTTAAAGGCGGCGATAACTCGTTTCACATCCTCATGATTAATGTCTAAATGCGTGACTAATCGAAGAGTTGAATCATCGCTAATTAGAATGTTCTTTTCAGCTAAAAAACTAATCAGTTGCGATTGATTATCGGTTTTGATGAATAGCATATTTGTTTGCACAGCTTCCAGAAGAGTAACGCCTTCAATTAAGCTAAGCCCATTTGATAGTATTATTGCCTGGTCATGATCATCTTTTAAGCGTTGAACATTGTTATCAAGAGCATATATCCCTGCAGCAGCTAATAGGCCTGCTTGACGCATCCCTCCACCTAACATCTTTCGAATTCGTCGCGCTTTTTCAATGATCGGCTTTGATGCAACTAGCACTGAGCCAACAGGAGCTCCTAAACCTTTAGATAGACAGATTGATACTGAATCAAAAGGAGCAGCAATGGTTTTAATATCGGTACCTAGCTTTAC
>JBLHLI010000268.1:0-4160 GCA_047618765.1 Enterobacterales bacterium
AAATTGTTATGGTCGTAAAATTTAAAAACAAATCTATCGGTTTGATCTCGTTTAGTACTTGCATCTCTGAAAACATTGTAATCTCGACTATCCCCTGGATGGAATAGAATGTTTGAACCTTCTTCTGTATTGTGATCGATAATCAAATAATGTCCACCTGGTTTAATGGCATTAAAAAGAGCAATGTTGCAATTAAATATTAGAGTTAATATCCACATTTACAGAACTTAGCCGATTTTGAAGGCTACAAACTATCACATTGACTGAAAAAGAAGTAATCTAGGTAGGTTAATATGAATAGTTATTAAGTTAATTCGATTAGTTGAAGTAAGGAGATACACTTTATGAGCAAATGTATTAATTTATTATTTCCTAATCATCACTTTATTTATCTTAGATGACGATAACATGCTTATAATATGACAATATGTTAATTAACTTCCACAAACGTGTAATATATGTCAAAAAGACTGGACTTAAGCGGATGATTAGAAGAAAATTACGTTAATGTTGAAAAAGCAGCCAGATAAACGATTTTTGACGAAGATAGACTTAATATGACGACAGTTTTACTTTTAAATGGGCCAAATCTAAATCTTCTTGGAACAAGAGAGAAGTCGATTTATGGAGAGCATACCCTCGAAAGTATCAGTAATGCTGTGCAAGAAAAGTTAGCAGCAGCGTCTGTTAACTTGCTTTGTTATCAAAGTAATCATGAAGGGGCCTTGGTCGATCGTATTCAACAGGCTCAAGCTGAATCAATAGCCTTCATATTATTTAATCCTGCTGCTTATACCCACACTAGTGTTGCTATTCGAGATGCGTTATTGGCGGTTGAAATACCGTTTATTGAGATACATCTTAGTGAACCCAAAGAGCGAGAGGCTTTTCGACATATATCATATTTTTCAGACATCGCTCTAACGGTTATTAGTGGTAAAGGTGCGATGAGTTATACAGAAGCTACAGAAGTAGCGATTAATTATTTAAATCAAAAGTGATCAAAATCTAAAAATTAACTGCTGCAAAGTAGTAGTGTTTTACTAAAAAGAGGCAAAATTATGGATATTCGTAAAGTAAAAAAGCTGATCGAGCTCATTGAAGAATCAGGTATTGCTGAGATCGAAATCAAAGAAGGTGAAGAATCAGTTCGCATTAGTCGAATGGGTTCTGGTGTAGTTGCAGCACAACCAATGTTAGCTGCTGCTCCACTTGCGCATGTTTCTGCGGTTGCGGCACCTATAGCAGAGGCATCAGCAACTCCACAAATTGCTGGTCATGCTGTTACTTCTCCAATGGTTGGAACTTTTTATAGAGCTCCAGCACCGGGTACTAAGAACTTTGCAGAAATTGGTGATACGGTTACTTCAGGTCAGACTCTATGTATTATCGAAGCAATGAAAATGATGAATCAAATTGAGTCAGATAAAGCCGGTGTTGTTAAAGCTATCTTAGTAGAAGAAGGCCAGCCTGTAGAATTCGATGAGCCATTATTCATCATAGAATAATCAGAGGTAATTACCATGTTAGACAAAGTGTTAATTGCCAATCGCGGTGAAATTGCTCTTCGAATATTGAGAGCCTGTCGTGAACTTGGTATAAAAACAGTCGCTGTACATTCAACAGCTGATGAAAATTTAATGCACGTAAGACTTGCAGATGAATCGGTGTGTATTGGTCCACCTTCAGCCATGCAAAGTTATCTCAATATCCCTTCCATTATTGCTGCCGCAGAAATTACTGACTCTGTTGCTATTCATCCTGGCTATGGTTTTCTTGCTGAAAGTGCTGACTTTGCAGAAAAAGTTGAAGACAGTGGCTTTATTTTTATCGGGCCGCGAGCTGAAACAATCAGCTTGATGGGTGATAAGGTTTCAGCTATTGCTTCAATGAAAAAAGCCGGTGTACCTTGTGTGCCAGGTTCAGATGGACCACTTGGTGATAATGAAAAAGAAAATTATGCCATTGCTAAGCGTATTGCTTATCCAATTATCATTAAAGCCTCAGGTGGCGGTGGTGGTAAAGGGATGCGCGTTGTTCGAGAAGAATCTGAGTTAATTAATTCAATTATTTTAACCCGTGCTGAAGCAAAAGCAGCCTTTAATAATGATGTAGTCTATATGGAAAAATTTCTAGAAGACCCTCGTCATATTGAAATCCAAGTATTGAGTGATTCTCATGGTAATGCGATTCATTTAGGTGAGCGTGATTGTTCCATGCAGCGTAGACATCAGAAAGTTGTCGAAGAAGCACCTGCTCCTGGTGTTACCATGGAGATGCGCAAATTTATTGGTGAGCGTTGTGTTCGTGCTTGTAAAGATATTGGTTATCGTGGCGCTGGAACCTTTGAGTTTCTCTATGAAAAAGGTGAGTTTTATTTCATTGAGATGAACACTCGTGTTCAGGTAGAACATCCTGTTTCTGAATTGATTACAGGCGTTGATATCATTAAAGAACAATTACGAATTGCAGAAGGTCAGCCTTTATCCTTTAAACAAAAAGATATCACTTTTAGTGGTCATGCTATTGAGTGTCGAATCAATGCTGAGGATCCTGTGAGTTTTATTCCATCTCCTGGTGAAATAAGTCGTTATCATGCACCAGGCGGCCCAGGAGTAAGATTAGATTCTCATATTTATACCGGCTATAAAGTACCTCCTTACTATGATTCGATGATTGGTAAGTTAATTACCTACGGCGAAAATAGGAGTGTGGCTATTGCTAGAATGGAAATGGCTTTAGAAGAAGTGATGATCGATGGAATAAAAACTAATATTCCGCTGCAGCGTAAAATTATTGCAGATCCAAACTTTCATCGAGGTGGTACAAATATTCATTACCTTGAGCAATTACTCGACTCTGAAAAAGAGTCATAGAGTTATATTCAATAACAATTAATTAGTTTTAATTATTTAGTCCTTTTAATAAGCCCTGTAATTAAGCCCTTAAGTTAAGGGCTTAATTGTT
Source organism: Enterobacterales bacterium (assembly GCA_047618765.1). Taxonomy (GTDB): domain Bacteria; phylum Pseudomonadota; class Gammaproteobacteria; order Enterobacterales. The sequence goes on from JBLHLI010000268.1 coordinate 2,968, forward strand.
TTATTGACGCTTTAAATTATCGAGAAATTTACAATGAACTGGATCCAATTGCGGCTGACAATTGAAAAGTCTTTTGTGACTAACTTTGAAGAGTTGTTATTTGATAATGAAGCTCTTTCTGTTACATGCCAAGATGCAGAAGATCAGCCTATCCTTGAGCCTGGCGTTGGTGAAACTCCACTTTGGGACAAAGTATTAGTTGTAGCCCTCTATGAAGGCATTGTAGATACTAAGCTGATTCAATTAGCGCTAGAAAAAGATGCCATTTGGCAACATGCTGCTAGTTCTAGGTGGGAAGCTCTTGAAGATAGAGAATGGGTACGTGCTTGGATGGATGATTATCATCCAATGAAATTCGGGGAGCGGCTATGGATCTGTCCAAGTTCTGAAAAACCACCCGAGCCTGAAGCAATCAATATTTTTCTTGACCCGGGGTTGGCATTTGGAACAGGTACTCATCCGACTACTGCTCTTTGTTTAAAATGGCTCGATGAAAATATTGGCTCAGATGAAGTATTAATTGACTATGGATGTGGCTCAGGAATATTAGCCGTTGCAGCTTTAAAATTAGGCGCTAAATCAGTCTTAGCTATTGATTATGACCCTCAGGCTTTGATAGCAACTCGTGACAATGCTCAGCGTAATGGTATCATTGAGAAGCGTTTAAATATCGTATTACCCAAAGATGCAATAGCCTTTGAGGCCGATGGAATTGTTGCGAATATCCTAGCTGAAACTTTGAAAGAACTCGGTTCGACTTTAGCTTCTCAAGTGAAAAAAGGTGGTTGGTTAACACTTTCAGGAATTTTAGAGCATCAAGCGGAATCACTTATTGATTTATACAGCCAGTGGTTTAACATGAATACGCCGGAGATATTAGGTGAATGGGTGTTACTTTCCGGCATTAAAAAATAAAAGTATTATGGAGTTTCATTAATTAAGATGAGTAGTTATACACGTTGTCCCCACTGTGATACAGCCTTTGTGGTCAGAGAAGAACACCTTCAAATTGCTGAAGGTAATGTTCGTTGTGGGTCTTGTAAAAGTGTATTTAACGCTCGTGAATACTTGATGGATATATCAGGTAACCTGTTACCTGAAGCAGAACCTGAAGCAGAACCTGAAGCAGAACCTGAAGCAGAACCTGAAGCAGAACCTGAAGCAGAACCTGAAGCAGAACCTGAAGCAGAACC
>JBLHLI010000269.1:0-4160 GCA_047618765.1 Enterobacterales bacterium
TACGAAAACAAGCTATTCAATTATCAAGAAATCAACGTCATCGTGGCCCGGATTGGTCAGGAACGTACGCCAATGATAAAGCCATTTTGGTCCATGAACGCTTATCAATTGTGGATGTAGATAGTGGGGCTCAACCTCTGTATAGCGCAGATCGCACTAAGGTGTTGGCTGTCAATGGTGAGATTTATAACCATAAAGAACTCGAATCTAACTTATCGAAGGATTTTCAATTTCAAACTAAATCTGACTGTGAAGTTATTTTGGCTTTGTTTAATGAGAGAGATGGCGATGAAGACTTTTCCTTTCTCAATAAATTAGAAGGCATGTTTGCTTTTATTCTCTTTGATGAAACTACAGGTAACTATTTAATTGCCAGAGATCCTATCGGTATTATTCCTCTTTATACTGGCTTTGACGCCCATGGAAACTTCTATGTGGCTTCAGAGATGAAATCACTAACACCGGTTTGTGAATCTGTGCAGATATTTCCTCCTGGCCATTATTTATCGAGTCAAGATGGTGAAATCAAATCTTATTACCATCCAAAGTGGAGAGATTATGAGGCAGTGAAGTCTGCTCCAGCTGATGTTGCTGCCATCAGAGAATCTCTAACAGCGTCGATTAAAAAACATCTCATGAGTGATGTGCCTTATGGTGTATTACTCTCCGGTGGTCTAGATTCATCTATCGTTGCTGCTGTTGCGAAACAGTTTGTAGAAAAACGCATTGAGGATGACGATCAATCAAACGCTTGGTGGCCGACACTTCACACCTTTGCCGTTGGACTTGAAGGTTCACCAGATTTAGTTGCTGCTCAGAAAGTAGCAGATCATATTGGTTCAATTCATCACAGCCTAACCTACACTATTCAAGATGGACTCGATGCTTTGCATGATGTGATCTATCACTTAGAGACTTATGATGTCACAACAATTCGTGCCTCGACGCCGATGTACTTAATGGCAAGGAAAATTCGTGCTATGGGTATCAAGATGGTTCTCAGTGGCGAAGGTGCAGACGAACTCTTTGGTGGATATTTATATTTTCATAAAGCACCAAATGCTAAAGAGTTTCATGAGGAGACCGTGCGCAAGCTCGACAAATTGCATTGGTATGATTGCTTAAGAGCAAATAAATCGATGTCTGCTTGGGGTGTAGAGGCTAGGGTGCCATTTCTCGATAGAGAGTTTATTGATACGGCAATGAATATCAACCCTGATGCAAAGATGATTACAGCAGAAAAAATGGAAAAGCACATTTTACGTGAAGCCTTTGCCGATCTGTTACCAGATGAAATAGTGTGGCGACAAAAAGAGCAATTTTCCGATGGTGTAGGTTATGGTTGGATTGATAGCCTTAAAGATTTGAGTGAGCAACAGGTATCGGGGGAGCAAATTAAAAATGCTCAGTATCGTTTTCCTGAAAATACACCATTAACAAAAGAGGCTTATTATTATCGCGATATTTTTTCACAGCATTTCCCTCAAAAATCTGCTGCAGATACGGTTCCCGGCGGAAAGTCTGTAGCTTGTTCTACTGCTGAAGCCCTTGCTTGGGATGAGTCCTTCGCTGCTTGTATTGATCCTTCGGGTAGAGCCGTGGCTTCCGTTCATGAAGATGCTTATAGCTAGAATAAAATGTACTTTCAGTGCTAAGAAATGAATACAAACCTGGTGATGAGTATTATGGTTTACCTTATCCTGGAATGATGATGATTTAGTCGATAGTAGCTGATTACCAGAACTGTCTTTGTTGCTTAATAGCAATTCCATCATATTACTAATTTGCTTAATACTCGTTCTACTTCATAGGGCACGGCAATATTATTAAGATCTAGGTCATTCAATAACCAACTGGAGTTCGGCATATTTAATGAAGAAAAAATATTTTTTTGCTGTAATTGGCTAAAGTAAGACCCGTAACTTCTTCAACAATATGACCTGCTAAGCCTGCTGCAAGATTACTGTATTTTCTTACTTCTCCAGGGTTACTAGCTAAATAGTGACTTCCTTTAGCGCTAGCATAAGTCTTAATTAAGGTGGTTTTACCAAGTGCCTTAGCAGTTTGAGAAAGTGATGCACTTTTTACTGAAGCTAGGAATAAAATGGTTGATGAAACAATTACTGGAAAAAGCATCCCTTTATTTTGGTAAACCTCTTCAGCTTGTTTCAAAATTAATAAAAACAGATCAAAGACCCTTTTCTCCATAAATGCTTTAAATACCAGTGATGACGACAATAACATCAAGCCCAACTGGAGGGCAGCTAACGTCTGTGATCACATCACTTTTCGGTCATTTGAAGCTACTGTGAAAATTGAGCTTTCTTAGTGGTACAGCAATAATAGCCGTAGCTATAAAGATGATGCGTTTTCCTCTTCAGCTAATTTTAAATAGAGTGTCCGTTGTTCGGTTGCGCGTTGGTTCGATTCAGCCATGATCTCTGGCCATTGAGGGTGGGTTCTGAGAGCTTCATACATTGGAATTTTTTGGAAATCATAGTCGACAATATAACCCTTTTCCATAGCAGACTGCATCGCCCTAATGGCCTTATCAATGTCACCATCGAGGTAGGCAATATCCATTTCTTCAATCTCGATTGGCATGAAGCCATCATAATAGTACCAGTACTTAATTCCAGCTTTTGTAGCGGCAGCAAATCGTTGTTTTTTCAGATCGAGTTTTCGCTTTGCCGTTTCCATATCGCCGACTTGTAGATAGCTATAAATGGCAATGCTACAGGTGCTGCAGAATTGATCTAATTGATAATATTTAACGGCTTCCGGGTAGTTTTCGGCTCGACTTTCAGTTATAGCCCGCCATATAATGCCAAGTGAATCGTCCTCTGCACGTGGATAAACATCTCGGGTCTGGCTTGTATAAAGTTCCATGTTATTCTTGAACCAGTACTGAAATACTTCAAATGGAGTATCGATAAAATAGCTTGCTGCCATCTCACCTAGGCCAATAGTAACGAGACGGTTTGAAACCATAAACTTGTTATTAACACGAGTGGGTATCAATTCTGCTGCCTTGTCTAAATAATAAATCGCCTGGGCATATTGTCCCTGTTGCAGATAAATTTCACCCAAGACCATATAGGCAAAGTGATGCTTTGGATTAATATTTTGCATATGTTGCGCGACTTTATGTGCCTTCTGGAACTTGCCCAATGCTACAAGACTATTACCATAATAAAAGTTTGCAAGTAAGGACATGGGGTTGAGTTGCACCGCTTTGTTACGAAGACTGATTGCTTTTGCAGGCTCATCTTCTTCGATATTAGTGGCTAGCCAGATCATGGCATCAGCAAAGTTGGGGTTGAGCTCAAGTGCTTTCTCTAAATAATGATTGGCTTGTTTTTTTTCTTCAACACTATTGTTAAAAATCATTCCCCTGATAGCCTGGGCTTCAGGCAGGGTCGGATCGAGTAACAGGGCTTTTTCAATGGCAGGCATCGCTTTGATTCTCGCTACTTCTTCAGGAATACTACCGTACTGAAATTCTGATAAAAATGCATTGGCCCAGGCAATACCCACCCAAGCTGGTGCGTAGTCGGGAGCAATTTCGCTGGCTTTAGTGAAATGTTGTAATGCTATTTTTATGTCCGCCTGATTACGATTTTCTATGAAAAACCTGCCTTTCAGATATTCATTATGGGCGTCGAGGTTGACATCACTCATGTCACGTTGAGCGATTTTTGCATTGAGTCCGAGTTTTTCTTTTAATGCTTTGACAATGGCTGCAGAGATTTCGTCCTGAATGGTAAACAGATCAAGCAGCTCCCTGTCATAGGTTTCAGACCAGAGGTGCTTATCAGTTCCAGCTTCAATAAGCTGAGCGGTTATTCGAATACGATTACCGAATTTCCTCACGCTACCTTCAAGAATATTGTTAACACCTAGCGTGGTTGCAACCTCCTTGATATTAATTTCCTTACCCTTAAATGCAAAGGCTGAAGAACGTGAGGTAACATGTAAATTAGGTATTTTAGCTAATACATTAAGAATTTCTTCAGAAATTCCGTCAGAAAAGTATTCCTGCTCTTTATCAGAGGACATGTTCACAAAAGGTAATACTGCTATGGATGAACCTTCAGGTTCTTGTATAACCTCTTTTAGTGATTCTACAGGAGTTACAGTGGCACTATCATTAACAGTTA
>JBLHLI010000270.1:0-4142 GCA_047618765.1 Enterobacterales bacterium
CATTGAGAATATAGAAGCTTCTAACCCTTGTGTCTATATATCTAACCATCAGAATACCATTGATATTATCTCAGGTAGTATTCATCTTCCCCGAAGAACTGTTTCTTTAGGTAAAAGTACCATTGTTTGGGTTCCTATCTTTGGACTTTTCTATTGGTTATCGGGCAACATATTAATTAATAGATCGGACAAAAAGAAAGTCAAAGAGTCTATGTCAAAGGTCACTAATGTTATTAGAAATAAAAACACTTCTGTTTGGATCATGCCTGAAGGAACGAGAAATTTAGGTAAAGGTTTGTTACCTTTTAAAACAGGGGCGTTCAAGACAGCTATTAATGCCGGAGTACCGATTGTACCCATTTGTTTTAACACCTATGCCCGTACAGCCGATTATAATAAATGGTCTGCAGGAACAATTGCTTGCCAGGTGTTAAAGCCAATACCAACGGTTGCACTTACTAATTCAGATGCAAATAAGCTTGCTAAACAATGCTTTGATATGATGAATAAAGCAATCAATGATCTTGATCAGGAATTTACATAAACACTAGAATAAGTTCAATCACTGACGCGCCTCGTAGGCATCACTGTATCGAATCATCTTACCCGTATAAAGCTTGTCACCATTGTTGAATTCATCATCTCGTGCAGTCACCTCAAGCATTACTTGACCAATTTGTTCAGCTCTTATAGCGGCTCCTACTGGTGCAAAAAACCAATAGAGCATATTCTCTCCAAGATCTGCTTCTTCTTCTGTAGCACCTATATAGTCAGGTCTGTATGCAATAACACGCATTTGGGCTTTCTCTGCAAAACTAAATAATAGTTTTTCTGCACGTATCTTTTGCTGTACCCACATAGTGGTTGAATCTTCGGATATATCACTTGAGCTTATAAAGTGAAAAGAGAGTTTCTTTGACTGGTTAACTTCATTCCAAGCAGCTACAAATTGCATTGGAAAATCAACATGGATCATGCCATAGGTTTTTTCATCCATACCGAGAGAACTAATACCAATCGCCCAGTAAACTGTATCTATATCAATGAGTTGCTTAATCATTGCAGTATAATCGAGATAGTCTTTATGGATCGTCAACAGTATTTTTCCTGTCTTAACACCCTCTTCCATTCTCGGGGTAACTCGCCTTGTTACAACGTGAATTAACCCTATATCTGAACTAGCTAAAGCAGCTTTTAGTATTCCATCGCCTGCTGTACCGCTCGCTCCAAATATAGCAATTTTTATTGGACTAGTAGGAGAAGCTTTAAGTGGTTCAACTTTTCTATCATCAGTCATTACCATGTATGCACCAAATAGGTAAGATAAGATAAATAAGACAAGGGGAATGAGTAAGACTGCTTTAAGTATTTTTATTTTCATAGACTTTAGTTTATTAGTTTCTCGAGTATAGAAGTTAACAAAGTCAGTTTAAAAAGGGTAGTTATTTAAACTATGAAATAACTACCTAGGATATAAACTTCATCTCCAGCCCAATTGCTGAAGACTTATTGTATCATTCCAAATTTTAGTCATATGAACTATACGGTTCCCTTCAAAGGCCATGTGATATACATAATCTGCATTAATAGTATTGCCCGTTGGAGCTACCGGCCCTCCCTCTCCAGTTTGAGTTCCATGAAAAACTGCAAAAGCCGCAACAGAATTACTAGATTCATCTTCTGCAAAGAATTTAAGCTCATAATGTCCATCTGGTATTGGGGTAAGGAGATTTTTCATCCATTCACAATAAGCTTCTAATGTAGATATTTCAGCCAAGACAGTTGTTTGCGATGAGAAGGTGGCTTCAGGAGTGCAGTATTCACTACAAGCTTCCCACCCTTTACCTGTTTCACAGGCTTCAAATAATTGTTTGGCTAGCCCTAAATTGTTCATAATTAATCTCCTTTATATTATAACTACTCAAAAATACGGATTTATAGAATCTAAAGTATAGACACGATATTTCACACTTTCCACAAATCTTCATATCACCCAAAGCTCACTTTAGCGAGATGCAATATTAAGTGTAATCTGAGCTTGGCTTTTCTGTTCGGTAAAAGTATCAAATTAAATTCTATAAATTAATCCAATAATATTTAATTATAGTTATAACTAATTACATACTGGGACATTAATGACGATAAATCGAATGGCAATATATATGAAATAGTGTAAATTATGTCGTAATAGTGAATTTATTTCTCATTGATTCTATTTAAATAACTGATTAATATATAACCAATTGTTCACAAAGTTATTCTAAAGGGGCTTGAAATGGATCGTCGTAAATTTTGTAAAAACACAATTGCTGCAGGAATCTCAGCCTCCTATCCTCTACTTAGTGCTTGTAGTCAATCGGAACCGCCCGTTGCGGTAAAAGCCAACACGAGTATTCGCGGAATCTCTCTGGATGGCGTTGAGATTGAATTAGAAAAAGCCGCTATTAAAGAGCTTGGCCAATCGATGAAGGGCCCGGTCATACTCTCAGGACATCCCGATTATAACAGCGCACGCAGAATCTGGAACGGAATGCACGACAAAAACCCCGCCATGATAGCTCGATGTATGAACAACCAAGATGTTTCTAACGCTGTGACTTTTGCTCGTGAGCGCAATTTACTGGTCTCGGTTCGTGGTGGTGGTCATAGCTGGCCAGGAAAATCACTCTGCGACGACGGACTTATGATTGATCTTTCACAACTGACCAATGTCGCCATTGATACGGAACAAAAACGCGCCCACGTTGGCGGAGGTGCCCTTCTAGCCCATCTAGATAATGCTTCATTATCCAAAGGATTAGTCACTACAGCCGGTGTTGTATCTCATACCGGTGTTGGTGGATTCACCCTCGGTGGAGGTTTCGGACGACTAAATCGCAAGTATGGACTAGCAATTGATAACGTAAGATCTGTAGAAATGATTACAGCAGATGGCAAGATCCGTAAGGTTGATGCAGAGCAGGAGCCAGACTTATTTTGGGCAATTCGTGGCGGTGGTGGTAATTTTGGCGTGGTTACCAACTTCGAGTATCAGTTACATGCTTTTGATAGAAATGTTTTATCTGGAAGCATTGTCTGGCCTATTTCAGATGCAAGAGATGTACTAGAATTTTATGCGGAGTGGTCTGCTGGTCTTTCCGATGATATGTATGTTGGTCCAACGATTGCGACGACACCCGACGGCGTCCGCGTGATTATGATGGATGTCGTTTACAACGGTGATCCAAGCCTTGGTGAAAAAGAGCTCGCGCCGCTTCGAGGAATAGGTACACCAATGGCTGATGGCGTAATAGTTCAGGATTACAATGTCATGCAAACTAATCTGGATGGAGCATTCCACCATGGAGTGCGCTCATATGCCAAAAACGGTATGGTGAAGGAGTGGACTCAAGGTCTAGTCGACGCACTCATTGAATCTGACGATCCGCGAATTTTTGTCGCAAACCATGTGGCAGGCGGCGCAGTAAAACGCAAGGGTGAACTAGATACCGCCTTCCCGCATCGAAATGCAGAGATAATGCTTGTTATAGTTGCTGCCTGGGCAGAGGCTGCACAGGATGAGGAATTGATAGCGGCTTCCCGTGCTGTGCACAAGGCCATTAAGCCTCACGTAGGCGGATACTACGACAATATTGACTTCGATGGCTCCGGAGCGGTGGGCAACTATGGGCCTGCCTATGAGCGCTTGTCGAAGATTAAAGGCCAGTATGATCCAGGTAACCTTTTCAGACTCAACAGCAATATTAGTCCAGGCTAGGTCATTGGTTCTTAATTTATTAATGTAATAGAAGTATTATTATGAGAATTAACCACTTTCAATTTCCTTATATTTAGAAGTGTATGTTCGACCATTGTTCGATGACAGATGGTCGAAGAAGCATCTATGCTTTTCCATATATCGGTATTCCACTATCAGTAATATTCAAAGTGTTCTATTAAGAAAGCTTTATAGAGCCAAATATTCTCTGCAATGTCTACATAACATCCCAAGATCAGGTTAAGGTATAGTCAATCATGAGTAATGTTATTCAAACTAATGCTTCATCGTTAAACGCCCAGAGTAATTTGAGCCGTACTAACAGAAGCCTCAATATTTTTGACCGCCCTTAACGGCCGGTGATCGAACTCAGAAGACATCGGAG
>JBLHLI010000271.1:0-4138 GCA_047618765.1 Enterobacterales bacterium
AACCGGTTTGTTTTGCTATTCGAGGCCATTGCCAGCTAGTCAGAGTAGCAGGTAGGTCTTCAAAAGGCTCAGATAGAATTATAGCGCTACGATCAGGTAGGTTAAGGTAATTAATATTCTGTTCTTTCTTTAAATATTCTCTCGTATTACCATAAATTTTTTGCAACTCTAGAGTAGAATGATAGGTATCGTTTAACAAATCTTGCATCTCAATCTTGTTCACCAACATGATATCGGCCCAAACAGGAAACTGTACAAACCTAACCTTTTTCCCTTGTTCTAAGAGATTCATCGTCAATTGCAAGGCATTGTTATACTGGGCGGTTGTCATTTCTTGTGGAATACTAATAGATACTTGTTTGCCCAATAATTCCCAGGCTCTTGCTATAGAATTAGCTCTCTGTGGTAACTGCACAGTGATAGCTGTATCGGGAAGTATGTGCAAAAAATTTGCTGGCAGTAACTCTCCAAAACATCGATTCCCCTCACCTAACAAAGATGGCCGAATTGTCAGTTTTAGATGTTCACTAGTAGTGAAATCTTTTTCCTTCAGTGGTACACGAATCCATGTATCACGTCCATTCAGGGAAACTGCTTTAGTTATTCTGGGTTGACCATTAACGTCGATCCGAATAAGTGACTTATCTGTCAATGTAGATGAGGCTAGATAATGAAGCCAGACATCACCTTTTTTAACTTTTATAGATTGTGGGATAGGAAACCAAAATTCTTGAGGATCTAGCGCATTTAACCCATCAAAAGTATAGCCATCAGGCAAACCCAATTCTTCAAGGTTTGTGTAGGAGAGATCCGACCCTTTATACAGATTACTATCTAATTCTTGAACTGAAGATGAACTAGAGGCTATAACAAGAGAGGTAGATAAAAATAAGCCTAGCGCTAAAATGCGCCCTATAAACTTACAAAAAAAATCACCGAAATTATGAAAATAAAGCATCTGTGCTCCCAGAAACTAAAAATAAAAGAAACTACTTAGTCTTAGAAAATAAGCTTAGTCTATATTAAGATTATAGTTTGTTAATAATTCGGATATCATACCCACTTTAGACTGAATGTATCCAAACTGTATTTATTGATAGAGTATAGACACTTAAGTGGAATATTTGTAATAAACCTTGTGTTATTTAAGAAAAATAAACGGGTTAATCGTAACAAATATTAATATTTTGCAAGATATTCTCAAGAATAAGCTAATTATAGATTTAACTCAATGATGAAACAATGGCTAATCTCCAAATAACGAATCAATTCAATAGTATAGCAGAGCTTATTAATACTCCAATAATTGTATTGCTGTATTTTACTTTATAGCTTGTAGAACATATCAGGATGCTATAAAACTGGATATTCATTTATATAGCGTTACAAAGGTCTCAGGCACAAAAAAGCCCCTGTAAACAGAGGCTTAGTTGAACTATATGGCGGTGAGACAGGGATTTGAACCCTGGAGGGGCTACTAACCCCTGCTAGTTTTCAAGACTAGTGCATTCAGCCGCTCTGCCATCTCACCGAATTTTCAATTAACTGCATTGGATAGTCTATATATCTAACCACCCAGTCATTGAAGGCGTGAACTATACAGTAAAGTTTTAACAACGTGAAGCCTCTGGAGTAGTTTTTCTTGAAAAATTATAAAATGCCCACATATCTATAATTAACGGCTATTTTATAGCCAAAATAACGCTAATTTGCATCAATTTTTAATATAGAATCATTTAGCTACAATACTGGGCTTTATTTATTTAGCTCCAGAGGATAATATAGTACGTTAGCAATTAGTCATACAAAGAGGATATACATCTATGGATTACAACACAGCTGCAGTTACCAGAACATCGGGAATGAGTCTTGAAATTAATAAGGTACTTAAAAATACTTACCTTCTACTTTCAGCCACTTTAGTATTTAGTGCAGTTATGGCTGGTGTCGCTATTACTACCAATGCGACATTTATTAACCCCTTCCTATTTTTAGGCGTAACTATAGGCTTGTTATTTGCAGTTCATAAGACGGCAGAAAGCAGCATGGGTCTTGTACTAACATTTGCATTCACAGGTTGGATGGGATATTGGATAGGACCAACCATCAGCATGTATACAGCAATGCACGGTAGTCAAATCGTTATGCAAGCCTTAGGTGGAACAGGTTTAATCTTCTTCGCACTATCAGGCTATGTTCTAACGACTCGTAAAGATTTCACATTTATGCGTGGCTTCCTTTTCGCAGGTCTTATGATTTTGTTCTTTGGTAGTTTATTTTACGGTATAGCAACTTATTTCTTTGGCGTTGTTATTTCAGGGCTTAGCTTAGCTATCTCTGCAGCTGTAATTTTACTATTCTCTGGCTTCATCCTCTACGATACCAGTACCATTATTCGTGGCGAACAAACTAACTATGTCTTAGCAACTGTGGGAATGTATTTGAATATATACAATATCTTCATTCACCTATTGCACCTTTTATCTGTTTTTGATGATTAAGTCGTCTTCAGTAAATTAGTATTTAAAAGACCCGGTATTAGCCGGGTCTTTTCTTTCTGCTTACAATTAGTTACTCTGACTATATGACAACTCGTTTTACAATTTTAGTAACTGCATCCCCTTACAGCAGACAAGGCCATACCAGCGCCCTTGCCTTTGCACGTGCAGTCATTGTATGTGGTCACAACATTGACAGCATTTTCTTCCATGGTGATGCTGTCTATGTAGCCAGTGAACTTAATAGCCCTCCAACCGACGAAAAAAATATTACATTTGAATGGCAGCTATTTGCTCAACAACATAATGTTGAGTTATCAGTTTGTATTGGAGCCTCACTGCGAAGAGGAATTTGTGACAAGGAAACAGCAAGCCAAGAACAACTAAATTCCAGTAATTTGGCCACTGAGTTTAGGCTTGACGGCCTTGGAAATCTTGCTCAGGCAACGGCAAACTCAGATCGCTTAATACGGTTTGGTGGTTAATATGAAGTCAATATTAGGCATTATTAATTCATCACCCACGGGAAGTAGCAACAGTCACGAAGCAATAGAAATGCTTATGGTCTATGCCGCTTTCGGCTTTGATGTAAGCATTCTATTACGAGGCTCAGCTGTACTGCATCTACAACAAGAGCAACAGCCTGAAGTGCTAAAAATTAAAAATCACAGTGCATTATTAAAAGCACTAGATCTCTATGATATAAAAAATTTATATGTCGATGAGAAAGCTATGTCAGCTTACCAATGCCAAGCTGATGAGAATATACATTTTGAGATTATTGATAATGAGTCTATTGTTGACCATATTGCCCAACACTCAGAGGTATTAAATTTCTAAAAATGGCCACTCTTCATACTTTACAGCACTCTTTTGATGACCAATCTTGGTTGAGTCGTGCCATTGATTCACTAAAATCTGGTGACGGACTTTTGCTACTTGAAGATGCTGTATCAATAAGTTGTCATTTACCAACACTTAAACAGTTGAACAGCTTAGAAATAGCATTATCTTTTTACGCCATGGATGTTGATCTTCAAGCTAGGGGATTAACACCAGCCAATATTCCCTCCTCCGTAAAATTTGAAATTATCAATTATCAAGATTTTGTAGAGCTCTCTTTACAATTTAATAAAGTTGTAAACTGGGCATGACTTTGGAGTTTTGTGATCTTGAACTCGATAAAAATGGGTATCTGGCCGATCCTTCTATTTGGACAATTGAAATAGCCGAGCTGTTTGCTGAAGATGACCAATTGATATTGACTGATGACCATTGGCAAGTCATCAATTATGTACGCAATTTCTACAATGAGTTCAACAAAAGTCCTTCCATTAGACCCTTAGTCAAATATCTTGCCAAGCAATTAGGTGAAGAGAAAGGTAACAGTATCTTTTTAATGATGTTGTTTCCAGGGGGACCTGCAAAACAAGCTACAAAAATAGCTGGTCTGCCAAAACCAGCTCGTTGTATTTAAGCTCTTTCTTTCTAGCAATCTAGCCAATAACAGTACACCCACCCATATAAGGCTGTAGAGCCTCTGGGACATTAATCGAACCATCGGCCTGTTGATAGTTTTCCATTATCGCAACAAGGGTTCTACCTACTGCTAATCCAGAGCCATTGATAGTATGAAGTAA
>JBLHLI010000272.1:0-4131 GCA_047618765.1 Enterobacterales bacterium
TATTTAATCGATAAAAGAATTGCTGATCTTACTCAAACTCAAGCAATACTTATTGGTCTTGGTGCTATTGTCGTTGGAACGGCTTGCTATGAAATATTGGTACGAACAGCTTTAAAAACCCATGGAGTAATACTGGGTGTTATTTTAATTATATTGGTCACGCTAATCTCTTATGGTCTGACGCAAGTTTTTAGTGCCCGTGGTGCTTATATGCATGTGGGCGCTATCATTGGAACCATCATGGCGGGCAATGTTTTTTTTGGTATTATTCCATCACAAAAAGCATTAGTGAAGGCGGTTGAGCAGGGAACTAGTCCTGATCCAGCCTATGGATTAAATGCCAAATTACGCTCGACTCATAATACTTATGCTACCTTACCCATTTTGTTTATTATGATTTCTAATCACTATCCTATGACCTATGCTCATCAGGCAAATTGGTTGGTATTAGTGGCGATTATATTGATCACTGCAGCTCTAAGACAATATTTTGTGTTGCGACACTTTGGTAAAAATAAGCCATTGATTATTGCCGGTACAATTATCGCAACGATAATTTTAGCCTATGTGATTGCGCCAAAGTCGATGCATTCTAATTCCTTAGAAACAGCTGCTGAACAGCAAATAATTGATGTTAACAAAGTCCAACAAATCATTACAGATCGTTGTTCATCTTGTCATTCAGATACACCAACCGACGATATTTTTAAGGTAGCACAAGGGGGAGTAATCTTTAATGATCTTGCCTCTATTGAGCGATGGGCACCAAGAATTAAAATTAGGGTCGTTGATACCAAAGACATGCCCTTTATCAATAAAACCAAAATGACAGATAAAGAACGACAGTATATTGCGCAGTGGCTTAGGGAATTAAAATGATTTCTAGACAAAAAATTAAAAAAGGTTACCTCGTTGCTGATTGTTTGTACGAGCTGGTGAATGATGACGTTCTTCCCGGTTTGTCGATCACCGCCACGGAGTTTTGGTCCTCGACGGCGGATATTTTAGAGGAGTTCATACCTTGGAATAAAAAACTTTTAGAAGAGCGAGAAAATTTACAACAAAAAATTAATCAGTGGCATCTAGACAAGACTAATTTGCCATTTTCTCAATCTCAATATGAAGGCTTTCTTAAGCAGATAGGTTATCTAGTATCTGAGCAGGATGACTTCTTAATTGGCACTGATAATGTTGATTCCGAGGTAGCTGTAATTGCAGGCCCTCAACTTGTGGTACCTCTGATGAACGCACGATTTGCAATCAATGCAGCGAATGCGAGATGGGGCAGTTTATATGATGCGCTGTATGGTAGTGATGTAATTGGTATTGATAATGGCGGTGAAGCGACTAAAGCGTACAATCCTGTTCGAGGTCTTAGGGTTCAAAAGTATGGACGGGATTTTCTTAATAGTTCTATACCTTTAAATAACGCTAGCCACCATGATGTTGTGCATTATTTTGTCGTCAATAATATGCTCAGGGTGAAACTATCCAGTGGCAAAGAAACGACTTTAGTTAAGGCCGAGCAATTTAAAGGATTTAAGGGACTGGTTAATCATCCTGATTCAGTATTGTTTTACCATAATGGACTACATTTAGAACTTCAAATCGATAAAGATGATGTGGTTGGAAAAACAGATGCTGCCAATGTAAAAAACATTATTCTTGAAGCAGCAATTAGCACAATTCAGGATTGTGAAGACTCTATTGCGGCTGTAGATGCTGCTGACAAAACATTAGTTTATAGAAACTGGTTAGGTTTGATGAAAGGCGACTTAACCGAAACGATTAGTAAGGATGGAAAAGAATTCGTTCGGCGCTTAAATCCAGATCGAAGCTATCTTTCACCATTAGGAAAACCATTCAGTCTTCCAGGACGTTCGTTGCAATTTATACGTAATGTTGGACTGTTAATGACAACGGATGCCATTGTGACTGCATCACTTGAAGAGGTTCCAGAAGGTATTGTCGATGCATTAATAACAACGTTAATTTCCTTACATGATGTAAAAAATCTCGAGTCTTCCTCTAAGCATTCAGATTTTAAAAATTCCAGAAAGGGCAGTATTTATATCGTAAAACCAAAAATGCATGGTCCTGAAGAAGTTAGATTTTCTGATCAGCTATTTTCTCGTCTTGAGCAAGTTTATAAACTTCCGGCTAATACAATAAAAATGGGTATTATGGATGAAGAGCGTCGAACATCTGCGAATTTAAAAGAATGCATAAGAGCTGCGAAAGACAGGGTGGCTTTTATTAATACCGGATTTCTAGATAGAACAGGCGATGAAATCCATACTAGTATGGAAGCGGGTCCTATGGTCTGCAAAGACGATATGAAAAATAAAAAATGGATATCGGTTTATGAAGAGCGAAATGTTCGTTTTGGTTTACAGACAGGATTTATAGGCAAGGCTCAAATAGGCAAAGGCATGTGGGCGGTACCTGATGAAATGGCCGCTATGATGGATGAGAAGGTTGGCCATCCTCTTTCTGGAGCAAGTTGTGCTTGGGTTCCTTCTCCAACAGCTGCAGTGTTACATGCACTTCATTATCACCAAATCAATGTTAGTCAGGTACAGCATGAATTACTTGAAAAGTATGCATCTTCAACGCCAGATGACATTACAGATTTATTAACTATTCCACTCTTAAAAGACAAGGATAGTCTTAGCGATGAGCAAATTCAAAATGAGTTAGATAATAATATTCAAGGATTATTAGGCTATGTAGTGCGCTGGATTGATCAGGGAATTGGTTGTTCTAAAGTGCCGGATATCCATCATACTGGGCGTATGGAAGACAGGGCTACTTTACGTATTTCAAGTCAGCATATTTGTAATTGGTTGCACCATAAAATAATCGACAAACAGCAAGTCATAGAATCATTGAAAAAAATGGCTCAGATTGTCGATGAGCAAAATGCCAATGATCCAAGCTATCAGAAAATGTCCATTAACTATAAAACCAGTATTGCTTTTCTCGCAGCAATGGATCTTATCTTTGAAGGCAGGAAGCAACCGAGTGGTTATACAGAACCATTGCTACATAAAAGACGCAAAGAAATTAAGCAGCTAGGAGTTTAGGTGAGTAATAAAATTACCAGTTCTGGAAGTATCCGTCAGAAAAACAAAGCGCTAATACTGGTTGCGGCGAAAGAAGAGTTTGTCAGTCATGGCTTTAAAGGTGCATCGATTAAGCGTATTGCCATTAGAGCGAATATCCCTAGAGCCAATATTCATTATTATTTTGACGATAAAACAGGTCTCTATCGAGAGTTACTTAATAAGATCATTGATACTTGGAACACTAATTTTGATACTTTGAAAGTGGAAGATGATCCGAAAGACGCTTTAGCGGCTTATATTCGGTCAAAAGTTATTTATTCTAGAGATGAGCCCGACGCCTCTCGAATATTTGCCAGTGAGATCATTCATGGTGCTCCAGTTCTAAAGGATTATCTATCATCAGAATTTAAATCTTGGATTCAACAGAAAGTGGCTGTCATTGAAGCTTGGATCGAAAAAGGCTTGATGGATGCTGTTAATCCTTATCATTTATTATTTTTAATCTGGAGTTCAACACAACATTATGCCGACTTTAATGTTCAGATTGTTGCAGCTTTTGATAAGCCGAAGATGAGTTATGATGATTTTGAAGAAGTTGTTTCAAGTCTTACCTCTATTATATTAAAAGGCTGTGGGATTCGCTAACTAGATGATAGAATTGTTCCAAGAACAATTCCAATAATAACTCTTAAGTATTCACTACTAATAACCTAAAAGAACTTACACAAATTATGGCTAAATTATATTTTTATTATTCTTCAATGAATGCTGGCAAATCAACTGCACTTTTACAATCGAGTTATAATTATCAAGAAAGGGGAATGAACACGCTAGTGTTAGCCCCCAGACTTGATGATCGGTATAAAGTCGGAACTGTTACTTCACGTATAGGCTTGCAAGCTGAGGCGACTGTTTTTGAAACTCAAGATAATCTGTATGAAATTATAGCAAAGGCTATTGAGCAAAAACCTCTACATTGTGTGTTAATTGATGAAGCTCAGTTTCTGACTAGAGAACAAGTATTTCAAATATCAGAAGTTACCGACAATTTGAATATTCCTGT
>JBLHLI010000273.1:0-4116 GCA_047618765.1 Enterobacterales bacterium
TCTCTTGCCATAGCTTGCAAAGAACATGGCATTGATTAATTCTGTTTTTCCACGAGAAAATTCACCAGCAAAGGCAATAGTGACATAATCATCTTTAAGAATTTTGAGTAGGGAAGACAAACGTTGATCAACTTTATCGGAATGCAGTTGATTTCTACCTAACCACAGTCGAAAGCTTTTAAGGGATCGTGTTAGATCTTTCTTCCATCGATCAAAATTATGGATGTGCCCAGTTAAGACATTTTCTGGATCTGTTTGTTTATGATCACGCAAAATATTGCTCACTTTTTTACTAATAACAGTAAAATTATAACAATAATTGCATTAAAAACAGTGAACTAGCGCACCCTTCTATCTTAAATTCTAAGATGCTAGTCTGAGACGGCCTAAAAATAGGCTTTTTTTAGCTAACCATCCTCAAAAGTGGTGAAAATATCCATATATCCAAGCCTTGGATTGAGAACTGCAGACCTAGTAATAAAATCAGAGTTGAGAGGTCTAAACCGCCAATTGGAGGAATGATACGTCTTACAGGTGCCATTACTGGCTCAGATAGTTGGTAAATAACGGTCATAATAGGGTTTTGTAAGCCAGGACTAACCCAACTAATAACTACTCGAATTAGGAGCATGCCTATAAATAGATAAATAGTGGAGATGAACAACTCTCTAATGGTTATCAATACTAATCCTGCAAAGGAAGGTATTGAATAAACAATTGAAATTTTAATCATGGCCACAGCAAAGGCGAATAGTAATGAAGATGTATCAATGCCGCCAAACCCAGGAACAATACGCCTTAAAGGTTTTAATATCGGATTAGTAATTTTGACGATAAATTGTGAAAGCGGGTTATAAAAATCAGCTCTGAATAACTGCATTAGAAAGCGCAGGATAATGATGGTGATGTAAAAAGAAAAAATTGCATCAATAAGATAAATAAAGGGCGACATTATTGTTGTTTCTCCAGAGGGTTGTTTCTCGTTAATGACCTAATATATCAACAATTTAATATAACAACTAGGATATATGGATTCATTAAGAAAATTGCAAAGAATTATTCCGCTTGTTTCGACATCTCTTTTCCGCGTTGGGTTGCGTTATCAATAGCTGAAGAGACTATATCCATCAAATTATTATCATCAAACACTTTTAAGGCAGCAGCAGTTGTTCCGTTTGGAGAAGTAACAGCCTCCCTTAAGCTTGTAGCAGATTGTAGAGGCTTATCATTTAGCATTGTGACAGCCCCTAAGGCGGTTTGATTAACTAATTTGCTGCTAACCTCTTCTTCTAAACCAAGATTGGTGCCTGCTTTTATCAATGCTTCAGTTAAATAAAAGAAGTAGGCGGGACCACTTCCTGATAATGCTGTGACTATATCCATTTTATCTTCAGTAGATATCCAGACAATTTCTCCGATATTACCAAAAAGACTATCAATAAAGTCTAGTTGCTGACTTTTAACATCTTGCTCTGCAAAAATACCAATCGTGCCTTTTGATAAAAGACAGGGGGTATTAGGCATTGCTCTGACAACAGCATTGTTGGTCTTTAGATGTTTTTGAATGAGCTTAATAGTGATACCAGCGGCTACAGATATAATGACCTGTTTATCAATTTGCTCTGCCATTTCTGCGCAAACATCGGTAACAACCGCTGGTTTAACTGCAAGCACAATAATATCAGACTTGCTCGCGGCTTCAGCATTACTCAAGCTAGTATTGATGCCTAGGCTTGATGATAAAAGTTGAAGTTTTTCTACAGTCCGATTTGTAGCTATGATTTTTTCAGCGGGATAACCCGACTCTACAAGGCCAGTTATGATGGCTTTCGCCATATTTCCAGCTCCGATAAAAGCAATACTCGGTTGAGCTTTTTCATAGGATGTCATTTCATTGCTCCCTAGGGCTATTTCTTGCACCAAAAATATCAGTGCCAACTCGAACCATGGTACTACCTTCAGCTATGGCGGCTTCAAAATCAGCTGACATGCCCATGGATAAGGTATCTAAATCAGGAATTTTATTTTTGAGTTTATCAAAAAGTAGATACATAAGATGAAAAGCATGACGTTGTTGATCAAAATCATCTGTTTTAGTGGGAATGCACATCAAGCCTCGTAACTTTAATTTGGGCAATAAATTAACTTGCTCTGCTATTTCAAAGAGCTCCTCAATTGATACTCCAGATTTGTTTTCCTCTGCTGAAATATTGACTTGTAAACAAATATTTAAAGGAGCCATTGATTCAGGTCTTTGGTTTGATAAACGCCTAGCGATCTTCAGTCGATCAACACTGTGTGTCCAGTCAAAATATTCTGCAATTTTCTGGGTTTTATTCGATTGGATGGGACCAATATAGTGCCAACAAATATTAGGTTCATTTAGAGCAATAATTTTTTCGACTGCCTCTTGAATGTAACTTTCACCAAAATCTCGTTGACCGGCAGCAAAAGCTTCAGCTATCTTATTGATTTTATGGGTTTTACTTACAGCCAATAATGTGACAGGATGGCTTATACGGTTAAAAAGTTTGACAGAGTCGTCAATTCTTTGAAAAACCTTTAGAAGTTGGTATGCAATAGTCATTTTATTCAACTAGAATGAGAACATAGTTACCACTACTCTAAATATTAATATCAATAAAATTGAGTAAGGGATTAAGGAACCAAGTATGGATATTACAGAGCTTTTAGCCTTTAGTGTAAAAAATCGTGCATCAGACTTACATCTTTCGGCTGATCTACCACCAATGATTCGTGTTGATGGCGATGTTCGCCGGGTTAATATACCTCCCCTCGACCATAAAACAGTTCATGGTCTAATTTACGACATCATGAATGATAAACAGCGTAAAGATTATGAAGAGTTTTTTGAAACGGATTTTTCGTTTGAATTGCCCGGAGTTGCACGCTTTAGGGTTAATGCCTTCAATCAAAATCGTGGCGCTGCAGCGGTATTTAGAACTATTCCATCGGAAGTATTAACACTTGAAGATCTTGGTGCACCAGCAATTTTCAAGGATATTTCTGATAAGCCTCGTGGCTTATGCTTAGTGACAGGGCCAACGGGTTCAGGTAAATCAACAACCTTAGCGGCAATGATTGATTACATCAATGATACACGTTATGAGCATATCTTGAGTGTTGAGGATCCTATCGAATTTGTTCATCAATCGAAAAAATGTCTGATTAACCAACGTGAAGTTCATAGAGATACTTTGGGTTTCAATGAAGCCTTGCGCTCAGCCCTTCGTGAAGATCCCGATATTATTCTTGTTGGAGAGTTACGTGATCTTGAAACTATTCGTCTAGCCTTGACTGCTGCTGAAACTGGTCACTTGGTATTTGGCACTTTGCACACCACTTCAGCCGCGAAAACCATTGACCGAATTATTGATGTGTTTCCTGCTGCTGAAAAAGGCATGGTTCGTTCAATGTTATCTGAATCACTTCAGGCGGTTATTGCTCAGACTCTATTAAAGAAAGTTGGTGGTGGTCGAATTGCGGCCCATGAAATTATGATAGGTACACCGGCAATAAGAAACTTAATTAGAGAAGACAAAGTTGCCCAAATGTATAGTTCAATACAAACGGGTCTTAATGTTGGTATGCAGACACTAGATCAATGTTTAAAAGACTTGCTAGGTAAAGGGCTTATCACTCGTAAAGATGCGAGAGAAAAAGCGAAGAATAGAGAAGATTTTTAATATAGAATATATTAATGATAACAAGCTAGGATCATTTTTTAATTCAAGCTTATAGTTCGAAGGATAATATTGAATGGATTTTGAAGCACTTCTAAAATTAATGGTAAGTAAACAAGCATCTGATTTGTTTATTACTGCAGGCGTTGCGCCTAGTATTAAGATCAACGGTAAGGTGGTTCCTGTCACCCAAAGGGCCCTGACCCCTGAAAAAGCACGAGAAGTTGTACTCAGCGTGATGAACGAAGATCAACGCAAAGAGTTTTCCCGTACCCATGAGTGTAACTTTGCAATTTCCGCTCATGGAATTGGCCGATTCAGAGTGAGTTCCTTTCAACAGCGAAACCATGTTGGTATGGTTTTAAGACGTATTGAATCGATAATTCCTACTATTGATGATTTACGTTTACCG
>JBLHLI010000274.1:0-4115 GCA_047618765.1 Enterobacterales bacterium
TATTATTACAAAATAGAGGAATAGACTCTCTGATCGTCTTCAACTGCCATTACCCCATAGACTAAACCAACCACTGCTATAATTGCCGAGAGATACGGAGTGCCAATAAAGGCTGACGCGACAAAGATTAATACTACGATGATGAGTAAGATTTTTGGTAAATTCATATTAATTCCTCGTATTGTTAAAATTGTGTGAGTTAAATGTAACTTTACCTTTATTTATTGATAAATAGCCGATAGTTCAGTACATTGTTCCCCAATGGAAAAACATTAATAAAAGTAGGGAATTTCCTTGGCTGATTCATTCTTCACTGAACTCAAAAAGCGTAATGTATTCAAGGTTGGCGTTGCTTACCTTGTACTTGCATGGGTGCTGATTCAGATTGCCGATGTAATTGTTCCTGCTTTATCATTACCTGATTGGACAATAACCTTTTTAGTTGTCATCGGAATGTTTGGTTTTCCCTTTGCACTATTCTTCGCTTGGGCATTTGAAGTAACACCTGAAGGTATTAAAAAAGAATCAGACATATCAGCAGAAGAATCCGTCTCAGCCCATACAGGACGTAAGTTAGATTTCATCATAATTGGATTGATGGCTATTGCATTAGGTTATTTTATCTATGAAAGTCGGTTTTCATCTGAAGCCGAACAAGGGGCTGTTGTAGATAGCTCTTCAACTGAAATTGAATCAGCAAAAGACGTGGTAAAAGAGCCTGAAGGTTCATCCATTGCTGTACTGCCTTTTGTAAATATGTCCTCAGACCCTGAACAAGAATATTTCTCAGATGGTATCTCAGAAGAGTTACTCAATGTACTTGCCAAAATTGATGGTCTGAGTGTTGCTGCCCGTACATCATCTTTTTTCTTTAAAGGACAGAATCTACCCATTGGAGAGATTGCTAAGACACTGGGTGTGAAACACATTCTAGAAGGAAGTGTTCGTAAGGCAGGCTCAAAAGTCCGCATAACAGCCCAGTTGATCCGTGCAGAAGATGGCTATCATTTATGGTCGAATACCTATGACCGAGAGCTTGATAATATCTTCGCCATTCAGGATGAGATATCAGCAGCAATCGTGAAAGAACTGCGCGATCGGTTAATGAGTGAAACGGTAGTTATCCAGCATGTAGGTACTACAAACCGAGAGGCCTTTGATGAATACCTTAAAGGCCGATATTTCTGGAATCTGCGCACACTAGAAGATATCTATCGTGCCAAGGTACATTTCGAGCGGGCAACACAACTTGATGCTAAATATGCAGATGCCTGGTTGGGTTTAGGTGAAACATTAGTGCTTTTACCAACATGGGAATTTGATAATGACAAAGCTCCTGAACATTATAATCAGGCACGTCAAGCGGTTGAAAAAGCTCTTGCTATCCAACCCACTTCGGGCCGTGGCTATGCTATATTAGGTTCTATCCATAACCAACGCATTGAATGGCACGAGAGTATAGAAAGCTATCAACTAGCACTAAAGTATGAACCGAAAATTGCAACGTCATGGCAGTGGTATGGCAATTTACTGGGTAGTATTGGAAAAAGTGAAGAAAGCATCGAAGCGTTAGACAATGCCTTGAGGCTTGATCCATATTCACGGATTGTTGCTGCAAATCTAGCAGAAGCATTATTTTTAGCCGGTCAATACGATGCAGCTCTAGAACGTATCAATAATGCATTAGTAATAGCCCCTAACTTTTCCTATGGCATGTCTATCCAGGGCTTTATTTACCTTGCACTCCATGATTTTGATGCAGCACGAACTAGTTTTAGCAACTACGCAGAAATGAGTGGCTTACCTAAAGCACTATTATTTAAACTCATTGCGGGAATTGAAATATTTATAACCGACGGCATGATTCCACCATTGAGTGATGTTGTTTATGAGTCAGCTATTGGCGATCCGTATTATGCCAGTTTGGAATTGGTTCTCGGGGGGCATTATAACAAAGCTCTAGATACCATAGAGCAGCAGTCCAAGAGTAATTTGCCCATAGTAAGTGTGTATTTTATACACAGTCAGCTCTTTCAAAAGGCAATGGGCCATATGCCACGCTATCATGAATTAGTTAAACGCCTAACAACGATCGAAGTTGAGAAATGATACTAAATTGATTTTCTAATGCTATATCAAAGCAAAACTGGTTTACCTTAATAATAATTAGAACCAAAATAGGATACAAAATGCTCCTCCGTCGTTTTAATATTGTAATGGCCTGTGTGGCACGTATTTCATTATTAGTTGTCGGCATACTTAGCATTTGCATAAGTAAGGCATCAAAACATAATCTGATAGAGGCTACTGCATAGTAGCTAACGTCAGTTCTTGATTTATTATTTTACTTACTTTATGTTACATATTTCCAAATAGTTTATTCGCTAGATCACAACAAATGGATTCAACATGAAAAGTTATTCAGCTCAGTTTATTATTCTTTTTTTTATTACTCAGTTAACTGCCTGTGGCGGCGGAGGCGGAAGTAATAATACGGGTGGAGCAACAACTAATCCACCTCCTACGTCTACTGCTCCCGTATGGAACGCTGGTGTCTATCAAAACGCAAGCACCTTCATCAATCAATGTCAGAACCCTCGCTCAGGTACTGATATCAATGGTAATACATTTCTTGATCAACAGGGCACTACGTTGGAAGAAAATCATTGGTTGCGTTCATGGAGTAATAATACTTATCTTTGGTATAGCGAATTGCCTGATATCAATCCTGCTCAGGAAGCGGTTGCAACCGATTATTTTGACCTTTTAGTAACTCCTCTAACATCACCTTCAGGTAATGCAAAAGACAGTTTCCACTTCTTTCAAGACACAGCAGTTTATCAACAAGCCAGCCAGACAGGTGTTTCTGTCGGTTATGGTATCGACTGGGAACTCGTCTCTGCAACGGTGCCTCGAGCTCTTTATATTCGGACGATTGAACCTGGTTCACCTGCTGATGCAGCAGCACTTGGCTTAACCCGAGGCGTTCAAGTTATTGAAATTGATGGGGTAGACGTCGAGACAGCTAATACTCAGGTAGGTGTAGATACCTTAAACGCCGGTTTGTTTCCATCTAACGATGGTGAAACCCATACATTTACTATAAGGGATGTTGGTTCAAGTCAAAGTCGAAGTGTGACCATCAGTGCAACTGAAGTATTGGCAGATCCAGTACCCATTGTTACGACCTTTGCAACCAATACTGGAAATGTAGGCTACCTGCTGTTTAATGATCATAATTTTGTATCTGAAGACAAGTTATTCGAAGCCATGACACAACTTTCCAATAACAATGTCAACGATCTAGTTTTGGACTTGAGATATAATGGTGGCGGACTACTTTTCATTGCAAGTCAACTTTCTTATATGATAGCGGGCTCTGCAGCTACTAACGGCCAGATCTTTGAACAAATTCAATTCAGCGATAAACATACACAGATTAACCCCGTAACCGGGAATCAACTTTCTCCTACACCCTTTTATTCAGCGATCAGTTCATTTAGTGACAACTATGCTGAAGGCACTGCTTTACCTCAATTAAATCTTGATCGCGTTTTCATACTAACTACGAGTGGTACCTGCTCGGCAAGTGAGGCGATTATTAATGGTCTGAGGGGCATAGATGTGGAAGTTATTCTCATTGGTGATACAACCTGTGGTAAACCTTATGGGTTTTATCCAACAGATAACTGTGGAACTACTTATTTTACAATACAGTTCGATGGTGTAAATCAAAAGAATTCAGGTGGCTATTCAGATGGCTTCACGCCAATGAATTCAACGGGTGTTGTAGGTGAGTTAGTTACCGGTTGCAGTGTTAGAGATGACCTGAACATAGCATTGGGTGATGAAAATGATCCCCTGGTTGCTGCTGCACTTGATTATCGAATTAACTCAACATGTCCTGCTATTCCAATGCTGGTTAAATCTACAGTTCAGTCATCACAAACGTTCAATATTAATCAGAAAAATAATGGACCAGCAATTCAATTACCGTTAAATATAAATCAGAAAATTTATCTGGAACCATACAACGTGTCTGAGGAAAAGTTTTGAATATCATCAGGTTTGCACTACTTATGTTGTGTGTATTCAGCCTTTACGGTTGTAAAAGC
>JBLHLI010000275.1:0-4103 GCA_047618765.1 Enterobacterales bacterium
GTCAATTAACTAACATTGATATGGGAGAAGAATTACCCGCTTTAATGCCATCTCGGGGTTGGAAACAAGCTGATCGTAATCAGCCATGGTATCCGGGGGAAACGGTTATTATTGGTATCGGTCAGGGTTATTGGAATACCACCCCCCTGCAATTAGCGTCATCGATTGCTATTATGGCTAATCGTGGTAAGCGATATGACTTTAGTCTTGCAAAATCTATTGGCCCAAGGAATAAACGACAAGAGTTAAGTGTTAGAGATTCAAAAGAGCAGATATTTCCCTTTGATAAAACAAATATGGAACTTATAAATGAAGCCATGCGAGGTGTTATTGCACCCGGTGGAACAGCTTATAATGCCTTTAGAACAGCTAACTTCACCGCAGCAGGAAAATCTGGAACTGTGCAATTAACAGCTATCGCTCAGGATGAAGAATACGATGAAGAAAAAGTAGCTCTAAAACATCGTGACAATGCATTATTTGTTGCTTTTGCACCCTTTGATAAACCAAAGATTGCTGTTTCTGTGATTATTGAAAATGCTGGTGGTGGTAGCTCAAATGCAGCCCCTATAGCTCGACAAGTCATGGAGTTTTATTTAAATTTGGAAACTGCAGATAATGCTAGAACCAACGCGCAGTAACGCCCATAAAGAACGCTATTCGTTTTGGTGGCGATTTCACATCGATGTTCCTTTATTGCTAGGTTTACTGGTGTTAATTGGTATGGGATTGATTATTTTGTACAGCGCCAGTGGAGAAAATATTGAGCTCATCAAACGTCAAATGATACGACTTGGATTAGCCTTTTCTGTGATGTTTTTCATGTCTCAAGTTCCGCCAAGAGTACTAAAGGCTTGGGCAATTCCTCTCTACTGTATCACCATTATCATGTTGATTATGGTGACATTATTTGGTGTGACGGGTAAAGGCGCCCAGCGATGGTTAGACTTAGGCCTTTTTCGATTCCAGCCTTCAGAAATAATGAAGATCGCTTTACCAATGATGCTTGCTTGGTATCTGAGTGAACGGAACTTACCACCGCGGAAGCGTTATTTATTTGTTGCCAGTATTCTTATCTTATTGCCAACACTATTGATTGCCAATCAACCGGATTTGGGAACAGCATTGCTGATTGCAAGTTCCGGTTTATTTGTTTTATTTTTAGCGGGTATTAGCTGGAAATTAATTACAACTTTCATAATCGCAGCTGCTTCTTTTGCACCCATTGCCTGGAATTTCCTACTCCATGAATATCAGCGAGACAGAGTGCTTATCTTTCTAGATCCAGAACGTGACCCTTTGGGAAAGGGCTATCATATTATCCAATCAAAAATTGCTATTGGGTCAGGTGGTTTGTACGGTAAAGGTTGGTTAAATGGCACTCAATCACAGTTGGAATTTCTGCCCGAACGGCATACTGATTTTATTTTTTCTGTACTAGGTGAAGAGTTTGGATTTTTTGGCGTACTATTATTGCTACTAGTTTATTTTTTCATAATAGGTCGAGGCTTATATATTGGCACCCAGGCTCAAGATACATTCTCTAGACTATTGGCAGGTTCATTAATTTTAACTTTCTTCGTTTATCTGTTTGTGAATATTGGTATGGTTACCGGATTACTTCCCGTTGTAGGTTTGCCTTTGCCCTTAGTGAGTTATGGTGGAACCGCTATGGTTACTATGATGGCAAGTATGGGAATGCTAATGGGAATTCGTACCCATAGGCGTTTACATTCAACTTAGATTGAAAAAGACTTTATTTATATTTGTGTAATATCTTTACACTTTATGACACAAAATTAATAGCGGAACACAGTGAAACGATGTTTAAATAATGTTGTCTGAACTTACATACAATACAGGCACTACATATTCTATTAATTTACATTTTGTTGATACATAATTTGCTCAGGAGAGAATTCTTGTTTAAGCACACCCTATTTGTACTATTTATCAGTTTTGGTCTATTTACTTCCATAACAGCTCAAACAAATGACACAGATACTATTGATGAAAAGCAGTTAGCTCAAGAGCTTAGTGCTTTTTATAAAATGATGATTGATGAGCACAATTTTACTGAACAAGAACTAACAACTTGGTTTGTCGATGCAAAGCCTAATCAAGGCATTTTAAAAACCATTAAACGGCCAGCAGAATCAGCTATGCCTTGGTATAAATATCGTAATATATTCATACAACAAGAACGTGTTGATTTAGGGCTAGCCTTTTGGAATGAACATTTAGAGACACTTAATAGAGCTGAAAAAGAATTTGGTGTACCGTCTGAATTGATAGTGGGTTTAATTGGTGTTGAAACAAAATATGGTCGAATTAAAGGTAAAATTGATGTCTTCAATTCGCTTTACACCTTGGGTTTTCATTACCCTCGTCGCAGTACATTCTTTCGCAAAGAACTAAAAGAGTTCTTACTCTTAGCTAGAGAACAGCAATGGACGCCTGGAATGATCCAAGGCTCCTATGCAGGCGCTATGGGTTATGGTCAATTCATGCCAAGCAGTTACCGTATGTACGCCGTAGACTTTGATAATGATGGAACAATAAATTTATTAACTAACCCAGTCGATGCTATTGGTAGTGTTGCAAATTATCTTAAAGTTCATAAATGGAAGAAGGGTGGGGATATTATATATAAGGCCGATGTGAGTGGGGCTGATCATAAAAAGCTATTACAAAAATCCTTAAAGCCATCTAAAAAGATTGCCGACTTTCGAAAAGCGGGTGTCAAGATTGACGATGAAGATAGTTCAGAACAATTAGCTTTGTTAATTGAATTAAAACAAAAGGATCATAACGAGTATTGGTTAGCCTTACATAACTTTTATGTAATCAGTCGTTATAATCCAAGGGTTTTATACACTATGGCAGTGGTGCAGTTAACTGAGATGATTAAAGAGCAGTATAAGCCTGTTGATACTGGTGCGGTTCAATGATTTTTAGACTGAGTATTATTTCTGTATTTTTGCTTTTAACGGCTTGTTCAACAACTGTTGTCAAAGATAGTGGACCAAGTAAAAGTATAGATTTTAGTGGCGTCTCCAATGCTACTCCTAGGCATGAACCTCCTAGTAGAGGAGGCAACCCTTCTTCTTATGTAGTTTTTGGTAAACGTTATTATGTTTTACAGTCTGGAGAAGGATATAAAGAGAAAGGAATAGCTTCTTGGTATGGTAATAAGTTTCATGGCAATAAAACGTCTAATGGCGAAGTTTACGATATGTATGCCATGACTGCGGCCCATAAAAGCCTTCCACTACCCTCTTACGTAAAAGTTACTAACCTAGATAACAAGCGTTCAGTGATAGTTAGAGTTAATGATCGAGGACCTTTTCATAAAGGACGTATAATTGATCTTTCATTTGTTGCAGCCTCTAAACTAGGCATTGATAAAGTTGGTACAGCGCCTGTTGAAGTTGTAACGATAAAGGCCAGTGATTTAGATACAACATTAGCAGGAAACCATGAGGGTGAATCCGTATCAGTTCAAATAGGTGCATTTTCTACTCGAGGTAATGCTGAAAATCTTAAAAGTAAACTAGCAAAATTAGTTAGTACTCAAGTTCGAGTTAGTGAAGTTTATAATAAGGGAAAAAAGCTTTATCGAGTCAGGCTAGGACCTTTTGATGACGTCAAGACTGCCCAAAATTGGCTCCTCAAACTTGAAAAAATGTCCTTCAATAGAGCTAGCCTAGTTTATTTGAATTAAATTGGCTAATTAACAGCTTGAAACCTTTGTTTAAGTAGGGTTTTCAATATTTTTCTGTTAAATTACACCCTCTTGGGTTTACAGCTTAGTAAATACACCCATTGCAGCTTTGTCGAGCAAATATTCAGGAGAAAGTAGACAATTATGTCCAGATCGATAACAACTCTAAGAGGATTATTTATCCTCCTATCCCTCAGTGCAGGCAGCTTGTTTGCAATCATTCCTAAAGCGCCTGAAATGTCAGGTAATGCTTATGTATTGATGGATTATGATACAGGACAAATTCTTGTTGCTAAAAATGCAGATCTACAAGTACCTCCTTCTAGCCTGACTAAAATGATGACTTCTTACGTTTTATCAGACGAAGTGACTAAAGGTA
>JBLHLI010000276.1:0-4100 GCA_047618765.1 Enterobacterales bacterium
AAAATATCAGGTCTTACAGCAGGATCTTCTCCGTAGAGTGTCACTGAGTCGAAGGCTGTTGATAATCTCGCAGCTTCATTAGAACCGGCTAGATAATGGAAACGTCGATTAGTTTGTTCCGGCGTGCCTTCACCGGCAAACATACGGGTAGGATCTTCGCCAATACGACGGTAAGGAAAGCCACCGGCAGTAAAGGGATAGGCGCCTGGTAAATTTTCTCGAAACAAAAAGCTAAGTTGTTCGCCCCAAGATTTATATTCTGGAGGAGCAACCTTCGGGATATCTAACCCTGCTAATGATTTCTTATAATTTGAACCTTTAATGTCACGCCCACGAACCTGATAACTATACTGGGCATCACGAACAGATTTATAACGCTCAGGCCAAGCTTTCAGTTCAGTAATACATTGCTTATCTAAATCATCGAGCACTGCATTGTAACGTTGTCTTAAGGTTGCAACACTACTGTCTGCTGATGATAGTTGATCCGATGTATAAGGCTCTAACATAGGTGGTCGATGTTCGGCATCCATATCACCTAAAATTTCAAAATAATTCTGTGCTTTTCTAGCAAGTTCTGACTGGGACTCTATCCAACGATGTTCTTCACGACCTGTATCAGCAATTTCAGCTAGATAGCGTGCTCTTTTTTGTGGAATTAGCACTTCAGTATCAGGCACCGATTCAGCGGTTAAATCGAGAGCACTGTTTTGAGGTTTCCAGCTGTCTTCAGGGAGTTGCATTTTTTGAGTTAAGCTTTCCATGATTCTGGTAAAGGCTTTATTCATACCATGATCATTGAACTTGCTCGCTATAGTTCCAGAGACAGGAATATCATCACCTGAGATATCAAAGGCATTATGGTTACGCTGCCACTGTTTACGAATGTCTCTAATGGCATCAAGAGACGCCGGCTTATCAAATTTATTGAGTAGTATCACATCAGCAAAATCAAGCATATCGATTTTTTCAAGTTGTGAAGGCGCACCAAACTCACTGGTCATGACGTAAACTGAAAAATCAACTAAGTCGACTATCTCACTATCACTTTGACCGATACCTGCGGTTTCTACTAACACCAGATCATAATCACTGGCACTAAGACAGTTGATCATGTCACCAAGCATTTCAGCTGTTGCAAGGTGCTGACGACGCGTTGCCACTGAGCGCATAAAAGTTCTGTCTGAACGCAGCGCATTAATGCGAATGCGATCGCCGAGTAGTGCGCCACCGGTTTTTCTTCTGGTTGGATCAACTGCCAAGATGGCAATTTTTCGATCTGGGAATTGGCTTAAAAAGCGTACTAAGAATTCATCAGTTACACTACTTTTACCAGCGCCACCTGTGCCGGTTAAACCAATGACTGGTGATTTTTTATTAGTTTTCCACTTTTCACGCTGAGCTTTTAGGGCGTCGCCTTCAAGTGGTCGTTCTTCAATAGCCGTTAATTGTTGTGCAAGTCGTCTTTCACCTTTGTCTGAAAGTGCAGTTTCGACTACTGCATCACGACAGCGATCAACCAAATCTTTGATCATATCAACGAGGCCCATCTTCATGCCATCTTCAGGATGATATATTCTTGTTACACCGTAAGCTTGAAGCTCTAAAGCTTCTTCCAGTGTGATAGTGCCGCCACCGCCGCCAAAAACCTTGATATGAGAGGCGTCAAAACTCGCAAGTTTATCAATCACATAGCGAAAATACTCCATATGACCACCTTGATAACTGGATAAAGCAATGGCATCGGCGTCTTCTTGAATAGCAGCACGAACCACCTCATCAACACTACGATTATGTCCTAGATGTATCACTTCTACACCTTGAGCCTGGATCAAACGTCGCATGATATTAATAGCAGCGTCATGGCCATCAAATAGCGATGCGGCTGTGACTATACGTATAGGATGTTTGCTTTGTTGATGCTCAGAAGTCGAGTCAATACCCATTGAAAAAGCCTCTTAAAATGACGAATATCAGAATTTGTGCAAGCCTATATCTTCTTTCAGGCTTTATCCAGTATTTTAGCTCATTTTATAGCTAATACGATAGGGCTTAGTATTCACTGATTAATGATTAGGTCTGAGGTACGCCACTATGAAAACGAATTTCTTTATCTGAGCTTAGAATCAGTTCAGCCTCGACTCCAGCAAAAAAATCAACTCTTGAACTAATGTCGCTCTCACAATATTGCTCAGCAAGCTTAAGATAGTCGGTAAAATGTCTTGATTCAGATTTTAACAGCGATAAATAGAATTTCTGCAGCTCGTCATCTAAAAAAGGCGCTAATTTAGCAAACCTTTCACAAGATCTGGCTTCAATATAGGCACCAATAATAAGTTTATCGACTAATGTTTCAGGCTCATAGGTCCTTAAATGTTTCATCATACCCTTTGCATATCGGGATGCTGGTATAGGCCGGTACTCAATATTGCGCTTTCCTAGTATTTTTAAAACCTGCTCAAAATGCCTTAACTCTTCACGAGCAAGCTTTGACATCTTGACTAAAAGTTCACTGCGATTACTGTACCTGAACATTAGAGCCATAGCAGTGCCAGCAGCTTTCTTCTCGCAATTACAATGGTCTATTAATAGCAACTCCTGATTCTTCAGTGCAGCATTTATCCACTCATCTGGTGTTTCACATTGTAAAAATTCTTTAATAGGACTTAACAAAGTTTCTGTGGTGTTCATCAACTTACTCGAATTAATGGTGACTATTTTAGATCAAAAGTATCTAATAGCCATATAAATATTGGGGTTTATTAGACATTTTAATTACCACAAACACCAGTAATTGATTGATTTTATTATCTCATTGTCTGATAATATCGGCAATCTTTACCCCTCTCAACAACAAATAAAAACACATTTATTAAGGATGGATCTATGGAACTCGATATTATATTAAATATTTTTGCACGCTGGGGACATGTACTGTTCGGAGTCGCTTGGATAGGTATTCTATATTACTTTAACTTTATTCAAGGTGGATACTTTAAAAAAGCATCTCCTGAAGGCTTAGCTGATGCTAAAGCAAAGCTAGCTCCTGAAGCACTTTGGTGGTTCCGTTGGGCTGCAATGTTTACCTTTATCACTGGCCTATACTTACTTTCTTCTGTAGCTAAAAACCATCAATTGAATCCATTCATTGTCGCTGGTGCGGCTATGGGTATTTTAATGTTTTTGAACGTTTGGTTAATCATTTGGCCAAATCAGAAAATAGCACTGGGTATGGTTGAAGGCGACGCTGCTGCTGCAGGTGGTAAAGCACTATTAGCTTCGCGTACTAATACATTATTTTCAGGCCCAATGTTATTTGGCATGTTAGGTGGACCTCACTTTGCATCATCTGGAGCTGGCTATGGTTCTCCAGTGCTAACAACGGCGCTTTATATCGTGCTTGGTCTTATCGCTGTGCTTGAAATCAATGCTATTGTTGGTAAGCAAGGTCCTATGACGACTGTTCGCGGTGTGATTGGAAGTAGCTTGGTATTAACAGTCGTTATGGTTGCTATATTTATGTTCGTTAAGTAACACTTAATTGATAAAGAAAAAGTAATCCATAAAGAAAAAGATTGTCTAAGAAGTATTAGAAGGCAGAGTCATAATTGGCTCTGCCTTTTTTGTTTTAAGAGATGTTCTAATCAATAGCTTATCGACTAATTGAAAGGGCATTAACTCTTTTTGAGAATTGTTTCAACTGTTCAGCTCGATGCTTGGACTCTCTGTACCGTAAACTTAAGTACAACTCCAAGATAGGTATAAGTTTAGGCTCAAGTTCAGGACGCTCTTTGATCACCCTCTGAATATAGTCCACAGGCCCTTCTGTATCGCCTCTTTCAATGCCAACTTTCTTAAGCTTCTGACTTAGCTTATTATAACTCAATGCTGTTTTATCAAGCTTTGTACGCTGTCTTAAAAACAGCGCCGATGTCACAGCCATCACCATAAAGGCTAACACCAATAGTGTATTAACCAGATCTCTGATACTCAGATCAGGAAATCCTAACTTTGAAAAAAATTCATTTTGAGATCCTGCATCAAAATCTACGACCAGACTTTGCCAATTTCGATTCATTGAATCCCAGTACAATTGTGCT
>JBLHLI010000277.1:0-4094 GCA_047618765.1 Enterobacterales bacterium
TGGTATATAACACTAGTCTCACGTAGATCTAATAGGTTAGAAACAGTGATTGATAACTTGTCATCATTCCATGGCTTTGTCATATAGTCTGCAGCGCCACTACGAACGAGCTCAACTGCAGTCTCAAGATCTCCCCAAGCCGTCAACAAGATAATAGGCATATCAGGTTGAAGTTTTCGAATATCTGTAAAAAGTTTGATTCCCTCTTCACCCGAAGT
Source organism: Enterobacterales bacterium (assembly GCA_047618765.1). GTDB lineage: Bacteria > Pseudomonadota > Gammaproteobacteria > Enterobacterales. The sequence goes on from JBLHLI010000277.1 coordinate 219, forward strand.
GGTATCGTCGCGGAAATTCATATCTTGAATAACCAGTTCAATAGAGCCGTCAGCCAATTTTTCAAGACCCTCTTCTGGAGACAGAGCAATACTGACATCTATATTATTTAATGAAAATAACACTTCAAGCGCTGTGCAAACTATTTCATTATCATCAATAACCAGTATTCTTGGCATTTACTTTTCCTTGATGCCAGTGATCTGAATGATCACTGACTATTTACAATTACTTATTTAAAATTGCCTATACATACTTTAACAATAGACATTAAACACTTCTAGTAGCCATAGCTGGTGAAATACTAGCGGCTTTTCGGGCAGGCATAAAGACCGCTAATTGTCCTAAAACACTTAATACTATCATTCCTAGGGGGACATAATACCAACTTATCTTAGTCATAGAATAGGTTTCCACTAACCAATAATTTAATAAGTAGGTCAATAGTGCACCTAAGCTTAACCCCATAATGGTAATTAAGAAATTTTCAGTCATAAAATATCTTATGATATCAATCTTTCTTGCACCTAAAGCCCGTCTAGTTCCAATTTGCTTTTTGCGTCGATTAACGGTGAAACTAGCAAGACCTACAATACCTAAACTGGTAATAATAAACAGAATTATTACCGTAGTTGTTAGTATTCGACTCATAGCAATATCACCCCGATAACTATTATATCGAATTTCAGAATAGGGTTGAGGATCTCTGATAATACGATTGGGGTTGCGGGCTCTTAGTGCCTCTACTACAAGCGGTATCATTTGATTCAATTTTCCTGCTTCAGCTCGAACGATAAAGCGTTGGAAATTACTCTTCAGTTTTAGAGGAACAATTAAAGCGTTTTCTGCCCAACCTTTTGTCCAGGCACCACTTGCCCAAGGAACTTGCAAGCGCTCAACAACACCAATAATTGTTAGAGCTCGTTGATCACCAGGGTATATCGTTCTACCAACGTATGGCCCTTGATCTTTACCATAGGCTGCTTCAGCAAAAGCTTTCGTTACGATGACTTTATTATAGGTAGTAACTTCATCACTTCTAAGATAGTTAACGTCAGAAGCTTTAAAGTTTTCTCCTTCTACTAAGTTTAATCCCATTGCATTAATGAAATGTTCATCATAGCGATAAGTCGTAGAACGAATGGACACGTCAGGATTATCACTCGCTTCAATTGAATAGCTATTACTAGAGCCGCTATTAGTAAGTGGCAGTGAATTGACAGTTGAGACATTAATGATTCCAGACATTGACCTTAGCATTACTAGATCAGCATTCAGTTCATCTTCTCCGTTGTAGTCATCGCCTACTCCAGAAATACTCAAATAGAAGGTATTGTCTTCATCAATTCCTGTTGGCCGTGACATTGATACAGAACGTTCTTCGATAATAAACATAGCATTGGTGACAATTGCCAGTGTAATAGCTATTTGTAATCCGATAAGAATAGCGCCAACTTTGTTCCTCATCATCGCATTAAGTATTGGTATAATTTCCATGATAAATTCCTTATTGAGTTTTAAGCTGGCCAGCAGGAGCTACATGACAAGTACGCCAAGTAGGATATAAACCTGCGAGGACTGTAGCAATAATTGAAAGTAGTATGGTTAGTGAAACCATTAACCAATCCATTGTAGCAAGCTCATCAAAGCCGTCATATAGATTGTTAACCGCATACAAACCTAAAAATGCCATTAACAAACCACCTAAGCCGCCGATGACTCCAATTAATCCTGACTCGATAATATGTTGAGTAAAAAGTACTGAGCGGGTTGCACCTAAAGCACGGCGTAAACCAATTTCTGGAGATTTTCCTAAAAACTTAGCTAATAGAAGACCGAGGGTATTTAATAAACAGACTATTAGAAACATAAAGGCTAGTCCTAATTGAACTTGAGCATCATCTCCAACGACTTGGTTGAAATCTAACCATTCTTGGATATTACGGATCTTAGAGTTAACCTTGCGTGGGTAGTTTTCAGGATGGTATTTTTCATCAATATAGGCATTAAGATATTCAAGATATTGTTGCCTTTGAGAAGCACTTTCGAGCTCGACCCAAAATTGAATCCAGATACATCTTGAGTTTAAAAATTCTTCATAGGTTGGACCTGAATTTTCCCAACAACTGGTGTTGCCATCTCGTCTAATTTTATGAGTAATCATTGTGTTAAAGGGCATGAAAAATTCTGCTGCATCAGCAAAATTTTCATTAGTCAAATCATAATATCTTGGTTGAGGATTAAATTTATTCAATACTCCTACTACAGTATAAAACTTATTCCCCATATTTATCTGCTTACCAACTGAATCTTCTCCACCAAAAACTTGTTCATTTAAAGACTCATTGAGCACAACAACGTTGAGACTATTGGCATCATCGGCATCTGTCCAAGCTGAACCATACTTAAACGTGGTGCTAAACATCTGAAAAAAATCTTTAAAGTTTGCACGCCCTGCTGCATAAAATGGTACTTGAGTGGAATCTTCAGGTTGGATAATTTGATTATTTTTTACCATGGCAGATTGTCGCAGTCCTTTCTTATCTGTCATTAAGGCCATGGCATCATTATAGGTTAGTTGCGGTGGTGGCTCATCGTTATCGTCGTAGCTTTCTTCAGGTGACCAAGAATCTGGTTGAACCACATAAAGAACATCATTTTTAGCTGTATTTGGATTAGCATCCATCATATAAAAAACAGTAACCGTGGTCATACAAGCGCCAATCCCAAGAGCAATAGCTAGCACCATTAAGGAGCTCATAATTGGATTACGGCCTATGCTTTTTATGCCTAGTTTTAAATTATAAAGAAACATTATTTTTGTCCTCTCAACTTCTCAATTAAAGCGCTTCAGCTACAGCTTTATCTGGAACGGATTCGGTAACTTTTACGTCAGTATCAAATTGTGAATTTATGTCTAGATCAGTTACTTGACCATCAATAATATGAATGTTTCTCTGGGCACGTTGAGCCAAAAGAGGATCATGTGTCACCATAATGATGGTAGTGCCGCTATCATTGATTTCTTCTAGTAATTCCATAACACTTCTTGCCATCATTGAATCTAGATTTCCTGTGGGTTCATCTGCAAGTAAGAAACGAGGTTTACCGGCTAGGGCACGAGCTATGGCAACACGTTGTTGCTGACCACCTGATAATTCTGCAGGAGTGTGTTTCATTCTTGAAGCTAGGCCGACTAATTCTAAAGCTTCATGGATACGTTTTTTACGCTCAGCAGCATTAAATCCACGATAACGAAGTGGTACATCAACATTATCAAACAAGTTTAAATCGGGAATTAAATTGAAGCCCTGGAATATAAATCCAATTTTTTCATTACGCATTCGAGAACGCTGATTATCATTGAATTTATTAACATTTTGCCCATCTAGGAAGAAGTCGCCTTCATTGAAAGTCTCAAGCAAGCCAGCTATGTTTAAAAATGTTGTTTTGCCTGAACCAGATGGTCCGGTAACAGCAACAAACTCGCCCTCTTTCACTTCAAGATTAAAATCTCTTAGTGCATGTGTCTCTATTAAATTGGTGCGATATATTTTACTAACATTTTTCATTATTAACATCTTGCTAAATCCTCTAATTGTCGTTACATAATTTGCTTAAAATCATTTATTTAATTTCGATTAATTCGTAATCAATACCGTGTCAGACTCACCGAATGAAGCCAGAGATGAAAGAATAATTTGATCTCCAACTTCAGCACCCTGTAAAATTTCAATATGACTTAATGAGCGAGCTCCAACTTCAAGTGCAGTTCTATATGCAATGTCTTCATCAATCTTGTAGGCAATACGTCCACCAGTCTCACTGACAAACTGTCCTCTTCTTAACATAAGAACATCGTCTCTTTCTTCCATAAT
>JBLHLI010000278.1:0-4085 GCA_047618765.1 Enterobacterales bacterium
CTTTTAGCTCTTGAAACGATAAAAGAGCCGATCACTACCATTGACATTAACATTCCTGAAATTCGGAAAAGTGGCCACAAAAATGAACGTATCATTGATTCAATCGTTTGATAATCATAGGAGCCTAGAATATCCACAAATTAACCAATCAACGATGGTATATTTAGCATTAATCGTTCGAAGAACTGAACGATGGTACCAAAGAACCAGTTGCCTATATAACTTAGAGTTGTAAGCGTCACGATGAGACGAGGTAGAAATGATAATGTTTGTTCATTGATACTGGTTGCTGCCTGAAAAACAGCAACGATCAAGCCCGTTATCAAACCCGGGGTGATTATTGCCACTACAAGCATAATTACAATGCCGAGAGCTTCTCTGAAAATATCGATGACGACTTCAGGTGTCATGACTCGCTAGACCCCAAAACTTGCGGCAATAGTTCCCATGACTAATGCCCAACCATCAACGAGAACAAATAGCATAATTTTAAAAGGTAGAGAGATGACTAGAGGGGACAACATCATCATACCCATAGCCATTAGCATACTAGCAATAACCATATCGATAACTAAAAACGGAATAAATAATAAAAAGCCTATTTGAAACGCTGTTTTTAGTTCGCTGGTGATAAATGCTGGTACTAATACCAAAAAGGGAACTTCTTTTAATATCGGTACAGGCTTCTTATATAATCGAATAAATAATTCTAAATCTGTTATTCGTGTTTGAGCATACATAAATTCTCGAATAGGTGATTCTGCTGCCGCTACAGCTTCCATAGCAGGCATTCCTTGCTCAAGATAAGGCTGTATAGCTGATTCGTTTATTCTATCAAATACGGGGGCCATTATGAAAAAGGTTAAGAATAACGATAAACCCAACATCACTTGATTTGAAGGTGTTTGTTGTAAACCAATGGCTCTTCTTAATATACCCAACACGATGGTGATTCTTGTAAAGGAGGTCAGCATTATTATCAACGATGGCAAAATTGTCAGTGCCGACATCAAAAATAGAATTTGCAGGGTTACCGTATATTCCTGGGCACCACTATCCGCTGTAGTCATTGTTAGTGCAGGAATACCAGGTTCTGCAGCCATTAATGGTGTCGATAAAAGTGCGAGGACGATAAAAGCTAAGCGCTTCATTTTTGAACACCTGCTGTAGATGTCATTCCTAAGGCATTTTTAAAATGCTTTGAAAAAGCACTGTCTTTGCTGACTAATGATCCATCGTTTGGAATTTCTATATTCTCTTCAAACACATGTAATTGATTTACGCGACCAGGTGCTATTCCAATTAATACCTGTTTTCCACCAACTTCAATCAAACAAACTTTTTCACGGGTTGTTAAAGCAAGTGAAGCCAGATTTTTTATTTGATAGCCAGTGGTAAAAGATTGCATGACTTTCATTTTTTTGCTTAGAGCAGCAACAATAAAAATTAAAACTAATACCGCAATCAAACCGACAAACACTTTTATGAAAGATTCAGGTTCAAATGGAGATTCTGCAAGGGTGTTACTAACTGCAAATAACTCTGTAGGTATTAAACTGAGCATCAGTAAAATAGTTGTTTTTGAAGAATTTGATAATAAAAAACTCATTACTTTAACTTCTTAATTCGCTCAGAGGGACTCATTACATCAGTCAATCGAATACCGTACTTTTCGTTCACCACCACAACTTCCCCATGGGCAATTAAGGTATTATTCACCTTAACGTCTAAAGGTTCACCAGCAAGTCTATCTAGCTCAATTACAGAGCCTTGATTAAGTTGCAATAAGTTACGAATTGCGATAACTGTTGTACCAACTTCCAGCGATAAAGTAACAGGTATATCGAGTATTACATCAATATTCTCGTTATCACCACCAGCTCTGGTGTCATCGGTTAATTCACTTAATGGTGCTGCATTAGATTCCGCATCTGCTTGTTCAGAAAGTGCGCTACCCCAGTCATCATCTCCGGTTATGTCATTTTCATCAGCCATTTTGTTCTCCTATGCCGGCCAGAATATGTGTTCTATCTATTAAATCTGTAATTTTTAATGCTGCACGTCCGCGAGAGATTCCATACTCGGCTCTAAAGGAAGGTAAACCTCCAGTATTAACAAGTACTGATTCAGGCATTTCGATAGGAATAATATCCCCTTCTTTCATGGTTAAAATATCATTAACCGTAATTTGTTTTTCAACGAGCGTTGCATCAATGGGCGTATTTACTGCCATAATTTCTTCACGTAATGATTGTAACCAGCGATGATCCACATCATCACGATCGGTTTGGACGCCCGCATCGAGTTTGTCACGGATAGGTTCTAACATTGAATAAGGCATACAAACATGGAAGTTTCCTCCCCCACCTTCCAACTCAATGGTGAAACTAGAAATAACAACAACCTCTGAAGGACTAACGATGGTTGCCATAGCCGGGTTAACCTCTGAATCAAGGTATTCGAAATTCACCTTATGCAAGGGCGTCCAGGCTTCAGCTAAATCGATAAAGATTTGATTGAGAAGTAATTGAACAATGCGGCGCTCTGTAGGTGTAAATTCACGACCTTCAATCTTTGCATGATATCGACCATCTCCCCCAAAGAAATTATCGACTAAGGCAAACACTAATTTTGCTTCAAAAGTAAAAAGAGAGGTACCACGCAAAGGTTTAATTCTGACCATATTCAAACTTGTAGGAACGAAAAGACTATGCACATATTCACTGAATTTAATCATTTGAACACCGTTCACTGATACCTCTGCACTTTTCCTCATCATGTTGAAGAGGCTAATGCGTAAGTGTCGAGCAAAGCGTTCATTGACCATCTCAAGGGTTGGCATTCGGCCGCGAACGATTCTATCCTGGGCACTAAAATCATACGCTCTTGCGTCACCTGCGGGAGTTTCGCCTTCTTCTAGATCAATATCACCGTCATCCACACCATGGAGTAACGCATCAATTTCATCTTGGCTTAATAAATCACTCAATCTGATATTACCTATTCGTTAATGTTTTGTTATTGAACAACAAATCCAGTAAATAACACCATTTCAATAGCGTTATAACCAATCTGTTCTTTCATCACTTTTTGTGCCGTTTCAAGCGCACCTTTTTTAAGAATATTACGACCATCTCTTGTTCGAACTTCATCAGCATCTGCGAGACTAAAGAAATCTAACATGTCATTCCGTATCAAAGGCATATGTTGTTTAACCATATCTTCAGCTTCTTTACTTCTTACTAAAAACTGAACTTTAATCTGCATCATTCTAGAACGTTTTCCTGAAGTAATATTAACCAAAAAAGGATCTGGAATACTGATATAAATGGCTTCACCTTTATCAGGGGCAATTACTTTAGCCGCTGGTTCTTCTGTTTCTGCAGACTCTTCATTAGTAGCTTCTACTTCGGTACCGTCCACTTCAGTAATAGGTGTTGCAGATTCATCTGATTCTGCAAAAATCAAAAAATAAGCTGCAGCTAAACCAATTACTAATACAAGCGCTGCCACAATGATGATAATAAGTTTCTTTTTACTACCTGAGGCCGTGCCTTCTTCAGCGCCATCTGTTGCTTCGTCTTTATTGTCGTCTAGTGATAAATCTTCATCAGCCATAATATTCTCTCTTATAATTAATAGGTTAATAGCAATTATTAAGCCAAACTTGTTGAGCTTAACAATCAATAAGTAAAACAGTCACTTAGAATATAGCAGGTATTCAGAAATAACAAACTGACATTTATTTGACTAATGTCAGGCTATTACAAAAGGAGGAGTGTCAAAATTTTGTTAGTAGTCGAAATTTGAATAGATTATTTCGATTGAAAACATGCTGGGCAGTTCAATTGTTCAGGTATAGTGAGCCTACATAGAGATCAAGCAAAGAGATCAATTAAGGAGGTACTTTTTATTTTTTCTGAGTTTGAATTAGAAGTGCTTTGTATTTCTTCAGTGATATCATCAATACCATTTTCAAATAGTTCATTATCTGATAAATTTTGTTGTTCTTTAGAAAATTCATTCACATCGACATTAACATTTTCAAAACCTTGTTCTTCTAGCATTTCTCGTAATCGTTGCGT
>JBLHLI010000279.1:0-4080 GCA_047618765.1 Enterobacterales bacterium
TGCCAGAAAATACCTGTGTGACTACTGATGTAGGGCAACACCAGATGTGGGCAGCACAGCATATGTCTTTTGATGATCCGAGTGACTGGCTGACTAGTGGTGGTATGGGGACTATGGGTTTTGGTCTCCCTGCTGCTATTGGAGCACAAATTAGCCGGCCTAATGACTGTGTTATTACCGTTACAGGTGATGGCTCATTTATGATGAATGTTCAGGAATTATCTACGATTAAACGCTTTCAAGTGCCAGTAAAAATAGTGCTAATTGATAATGGAAAGCTCGGTATGGTGCGTCAATGGCAAGAGTTGTTTTTTGCCGGTCGTTTAAGTGAAACTGATTTATCTGATAACCCAGACTTTGTTATGTTGGCGACCGCTTTTAATATAAAAGCACGAGAGATAACTAAAAAATCTGAAGTTTCTGAAGCAATTAAAGAGATGATTGACCACGAAGGCCCGTATTTATTGCAAGTTAAAATTAATGCAGAAGATAATGTTTGGCCGTTGGTTCCCCCTAATACCGGCAATGATAAAATGATGGAGAGTACTTAATGAACCGTTATCAGTTAGCGATACAGGTAGATGATAAGCAAGTGGTACTTGAGCGAATTTTGCAGGTAACACGTTATCGTGGCTTTTTAATTGATGGTATTACTGCCAAAGTAAATACGGGAACGCATATTGGTTATATTGAATTGTTGGTAAGAAGTGATCGACCTATTGAACTTTTAGTCGATCAAATCAATAAACTTATCGATATTAAAGAAGTTAAATTAACAAACAGAGCCTCGTAATATTAGGTGTGAGCGATAAAGCTCACAACCGATTCTTCATTACCGAACTTGAAAATTAATACCTATTGGACGTATAACATTATGGCAAAATTAACATCAGCCACCTCTACTAAAAGTCTTAACATGGCTAGCGCTATCGGAAATCGCGCTTTGCTTAATGGAGAAGAACAATGACTGAAGTCGAATCCAAAGATGTTATTGAGGAGCATGAACTAGCTCTTGATTACTTACGTAAGATTTTATTAGCACCTGTTTATGATGTTGCTATAGAAACAGAACTAACGCCATTAACTAAGCTTTCTAAGCGATTAGGGAAAGAAATAACCCTAAAACGTGAAGACCAACAAATCGTCCATTCATTCAAGATACGAGGGGCTTATAATAAGCTTGTCAATCTATCTAAGGCAGAATGTACCAATGGTGTTATTGCCGCTTCAGCAGGTAATCATGCTCAAGGTTTGGCACTGGCAGCAAAGAAACTAGGTATTCATGCCACTATTGTAATGCCATTTACTACGCCTGAAATTAAAATTGATAATGTTCGTCGATTTGGTGCAGAAGTGCGTTTAATCGGTAGAAACTTTAACGATGCACAGACCGCAGCGTCGGCTCTTGCTAAAGACGAGAATAAGCCGTTAATCCACCCGTTTGACGATGTTGATATCATCGTTGGTCAAGGAACGGTAGCGAAAGAATTACTCCAACAACAACCAAATGCCGACGTTGTGTTTATCCCTGTTGGCGGCGGTGGTTTACTTGCGGGTATGTCAGTTTATTTAAAACAATTGAAACCGAGTATCAAAGTTATTGGCGTCGAAGCCGAAGACTCGGCTTGCCTAAAAGCGGCATTTAATGCTGGCACGCCAGTAGACTTAGATCAGGTGGGGTTATTTGCTGATGGTGTTGCCGTTAAACGTATTGGTGAAAACACCTTTAATTTGATTAAGCGTTACTGTGATGAAGTTATCACGGTAACCAGTGACGAAATATGTACTTCCATAAAAGATATATTTGAACAAACACGGGTAATTGCAGAGCCAGCAGGCGCTTTGTCGTTAGCGGGGTTACAAAAGTACTGCCAAAGCCAGGATGCTGAAAATAAATCAGTAAATGAGTCCTTAGTTGCCATTTTTTCAGGTGCTAATATGAATTTCCATACACTGCGTTATATCTCAGAACGTTGTGAGTTAGGTGAGAAAAAAGAAGCGGTACTTGCCGTAACGATCCCTGAAGAAAAAGGCAGTTTTCGCCGTTTTTGTAAAAACTTAGGGGGTAGAGTCATTACTGAATTTAACTATCGCTATGTGAATAATCAACAACATGAAAGTAATCCAGCAAACATTTTTGTTGGTGTCCGTTTAGCTGGCGAAATCGGTGAACGCCAACAATTAGTCGAATTATTAACTAATGAAAACTATAAAGTGGCAGATTTTACTGATAATGAAATGGCAAAATTGCATGTTCGTTACATGATTGGTGGTCAAAAACCTGCATTACTGCAAGAGCGATTATTTAGCTTTGAATTTCCTGAATATCCTGGCGCATTAGAGAAGTTTTTAGATACCTTAGGTGAGCATTGGAATATTACTTTATTTCATTACCGTAATCATGGTGCAGCTTTTGGTCAGGTATTAGCAGGCTTTGAAGTAATTAATGATCAAGAATTAGATTTTTTCCAGCACCTTGATGCACTCGATTATCAATGGCATGAAGAGAGTAATAACAGTGCTTATCAAGCATTTTTAGCTGATTAAAAAAACAGAGCTTAAATAGTTATTTTAAGCTCTGTTCATCTAGGCTCATTAGTTGTTGACTCCATCAAGAAATACAAAGACATTGACAGTGTTTGATCGTTAAAGGGCTTAGAATCTCGATCTTAACTATTTATAAGGGTTGAAAAAACAGTCTTTACCATCAGAGCTATTTTCATTGAGCTAGCCCCTTAGAGTAAACTTTATAAGACCAATGCCTCTTAACCTGTTCAATTGTGGCCTATAAAACCATTTCAAAAAAACAAAGCAGACTAATTTATCCAATTAGCTATTCTAACGATTTATCAATGAGCATATGACATGAGTTCAGATCTAATTATTGCATTATCAACTTTTGCCTTGGTGTCATCCATTACCCCCGGGCCTAATAATTTAATGCTAATGTCATCAGGGGCAACTTTTGGATTTAAGCGCACTATTCCAATGATGCTTGGCGTAGCGGCTGGTTTTATCTTTATGTTGATAATGGTCGGGATTGGACTAGTACAGTTATTTGATAGTTATCCATTAATGTATCAAATATTAAAAGTCTTTAGCATAAGTTACATTTTTTATTTAGCCTTTAAAATTGCGACATCTTTGGCACCTGAAGATAGGAGTAATAAACATACTAAGCCATTCTCATTTTTGCAAGCCGCATTATTTCAATGGGTTAACCCAAAAGCTTGGACAATGGCGCTAACAGCGATGAGCATCTACTCACCGACACGTGATCTTGATGCTATTTTATTGGTTACCATAGTTTTTGGTTTAGTGAATATACCCTGTGCAAGTGTATGGATAATACTAGGGCAAAAATTACGCAGACTCTTAAAAAATGATAGCCATTTACGTCTATTTAATCTGGCGATGGCAGCTTTATTAATTATGTCGGTCTATCCTGTTTTACTCAACTAAAATGGTCAGTTAGGCATACCATCTAATTACTTGTTGACATAATATGTCAAAAGGTGCAGGCTAAATAACAATTAAAGCCGGTAAAGGAAAAAAGATGGTAAACACTAACGTAAGTAGAAAAACAGTAGATATTGACCCCGCGAAAGTGGGCAAACATATGATTAAAATAGTGGTGGGCCTTGTTGTTGTTGGCGTAGCTTGGTCAGCGCTCTACACCATTGATGAAGGTCATGTGGGGATAGTTAAACGCTTTGGTGAAGCCACTACTCAAGTAAGCCCGGGTTTACATTATAAAATTCCGATTGCTGACACAGTTAATGAATTAGAAATTCGTACTCGGAAGAATTCAGAAGCCTTAAAAGCATCAACGTTTGAGCAAATGCCAGTTCAAGTAGAGGTGTCAGTAAACTGGACCGTTAATCGCACTGAAGCCTTCGAGTTATATAAAAACTATGGGGGTTTAGATCAATTTGAAAATCGTATTTTAGATCCCCGATTACGCTCTGCAGCAAAAGATGCATTAGCGCGTTTCAAGGCAGAGCAAATCATACAAAATCGTGGGCAAGTTATCTCAAGGATTGAAGACACATTGGCTGATGCGATGGGTGACTTTCCAGT
>JBLHLI010000280.1:0-4064 GCA_047618765.1 Enterobacterales bacterium
GTCCGCGAAGGCCGAGTACTTCGTTGTTTTGCTCAATACAAAGAATTAAATGAACTTATCAGTTATTTATCAGATGAGTGCTGTATTAACCAATAATTTTTCACCTAATATTTCGATTATACTAGAAATATGGAGATAACCATGAAGCACCATAAAATTCTTCCACATTATTCAATTAAAGAAAGCATTGAAAAAATAAAGACAACTTCGACGTTAACACACGCACCAAAAGTACTAATTCTATACGGCTCTCTTCGAAAAGGGTCATTTAGCAAAATGCTTGCAATCGAAGCAATGAGAATATTGAAATCTTTTGGTGCTGAAGTGAAGATATTCAATCCTAAAGAATTACCTATCTTTGATTCTATTAGTTCAGACAATCTCAAAGTAAAAGAGTTGAGAAAGCTAGCGGCCTGGTCTGAAGCTATGGTTTGGTGCTCTCCTGAACTACATGGAAATTTCACATCGGTATTTAAAAATCAGATTGACTGGATCCCCCTCAGTGAAGGCTCGATAAGGCCTACCCAAGGAAAAACATTAGGTTTAATGCAAGTCAATGGCGGCTCTCAATCGTTTAATGTGGTTAACAATATGAGAATTTTAGGACGCTGGATGCGCATGTTCACTATCCCAAATCAGTCATCCGTTCCAAAAGCTTACCAAGAGTTTGACGATGCTGGATTAATGAAGCCTTCTCCTCTTAGAGACCGTGTAGTTGATGTCATGGAGGAGCTATTTAAAATGACACTGGTATTAAGAGAGCAAGGCGATTGGCTAGCTGAACGATTTTCTGAAAACAAATCATCACATGCAAGAAGAGCAACTGAGCAACCACTCTGCTGTGTATAAAGAAATATCAATATGAACAGCTCAAGTAAAAATACAATTTATGCATCTACAGTACTCAGTTTATGTTTAGTGTCAGATTCACTATTGTATTTACTTTTACCCCTCTATTTTTCTGATTTTGGAGTAACCATTGTTTGGGTTGGCATACTATTGTCAGTGAACCGATTAGTTCGCATCTTATTCCAACCATGGATACATTTATTATACGAAAAGTTAGGGGTCAAAAATACCCTATATATTGCTATCTTATTAGCGAGTTCAGCTTGTCTTATTTTTGTATCTACCCTTCCTATATATTGGCTTATATTTAGCCGTATATTATGGGGAATAGCCTATTCTTTAATGAGGATGTGCTGCTTATTTATAGCAACACAAGACTCCAACTCTAGCTTAAAAAAACTAGCTTGGTACTCATCTATTCAAGAAATTGGCCCATTAATTGTTTTGCTCCTTGCTCCTTGGTTAATCGTTATCTTTAACATTAAGTTTGTAATGATTTTCTCTTTATTTTTGTGTTTTATTGCAATACCAATAGCTTTAAAAATAAAACACTTAGACGATAAAACATCTTATAGGTCGGAAATAAAAGATAGCTCCAATAAATTTCTATCTTGGAATGCCGACTACGCTCAAACTTTAGTTATAAGCATACTCCATGATGGTCTCTGGGTAATTGCTTTAGCATCGTTACTCTTTGTTTCAGATAATACCCAAGCCGATACAGCTTTTATAGTTGCCATGTTTTACGTCTTAAGGAGAACATTCAACTTGGTTTTAGGCATAATTCATATAAAATTCTCATATTTAAAGATGAGCCGAAATACTATTAATTTTTCTATCTTATTATTATCACTTGGTGGCTTTTTGATATATCTCAATCAAATAATTTTGGGGAGTTTAATTGCAATCTCAGGCAGAAGCTTATATATGTTACATTTACCGAAAATACTATCTGACGAACAAAAAACTACCGTTAATAAAAAGAAAACTATCAACGCCTTTACGCTATGTCGAGATATAGGCTCTGCCATAGGTACGCTCATAGCTGGCTTTATAATTTCAGTAGATCTAACCCAATCATTTTTTCTATTTTCATCAATATTATCATGCTTTATTTTAATGAAAACCAATCAAAAAAAAGTGATTAATATAAAAACCCTATCGTTATTTAGACCTCTTTCATGGAGGAGAAGGTAGTGCCTTGAATAAAGCTATAAAAGCAAATATGATATAGCATTACAAGCAATTCATTATTGTCTTCATTGCTATTAATATAAGGGATTTAAAATGTTTGCTGTAATATTCAAAGCTAAACCGGGTCAGCAGGATGATAAGTATCTTCAAACAGTAGCAAGAATGAGGGAGCTGGCTTTCAATAAATACGCTTGTTTAGACTTTATAACTGCTACAGAGGGAGAATTAGAACTAGCGATTTCATACTGGGAAGATGAAGAATCTATTAAGAATTGGAAAAATGATCCTGAGCATATATTAGCTCAACAGGCCGGTAGAGCGAATTGGTATGAATCTTATAGTGTGCAAATTGTGGAAATTAAGCGAGAATATTCCCATAATACCTAACTAAAGACCTTACATTGCTGTCTTTTAGGCTCATTATCATTTACAATTTAATTGCCAGTTTTTGTAAATATACTATCTGATAACTCTATTAATTAGATATTTTGAACTGAATGATTTTTTTGATGTCGAAGTACTTAGTACGATTTATATAAAGCAGTTTTTAGAGTATTTTGTGACTTGTCAAAGTAGTAAAATCACGTAGTAAGCTCAGCTAATTTATAATGGTTTATAGACGATTTTTTTAACTACAATTTTAAAGGCATCTCAAAATGAACACCCTAAGACAAGTAAATAGGCTTGCTACCACTATTATAAGGTTTGTAGTTGGAATCTTACTGCTTGTAACCTTCTACCAAATACTCATATCAGTACTAATTAAACCTGAGTGGGATATCGTCATTTCCTTACTTTTGATAACTTTTCTTTTCGCATGCTATTCCCTTGGATTTGGTCAACAACTAGAAAAATGGTTTTATTTTAGGGATAATGAAAATACTATCGACTAAAGGCTCAACTCATCAGGCGGGTCGCCCGAATCTTCTTTACGTTTATGCTGCTTTTTCTCAACCGTTTCCATATTTTTGAATGCAGGTGGAGGTATGGGAAAAACCGACATCAATGGTAAAATTGCAAGCAGTATAAAGGCCCCTTTAGGCTTAGTCCTAGACCATAAATAAATGCTATAAAGACCATAGGCAATTATAAATAAAATCACACTTACAACTGCAATTTTAAGCATAAAATCCAATAGTATAAAATCAAGCATTCACTTTTTAACCTTCAAATGACAATAAAATAATATTGGGGTATAGCTCCTCTAATTCAAGTAGTTATATAGGTAGGTATTACATTTTCAGAAATCTTCACTTCATTTTATCAATCAAATATATATGTTAATCTTCTGATTAGTTTTTTAGAAAATCATCATAAGAAATCATTATAGGAACTTTAAAAGCCAGCATTACTTATTAAGTTAGTTATTCTGTTAACCATCTGTTCAATGAATTTAAAGCTCTTAGCCAATGACCTTTTGGGTCTGATGGAAAAACCTTATTCGGCACTCAAAAATCACGACTCGCATGGAATGTGGATTTTGCTGAACTATGGGAATTAGAACAAAGAGAAGTCGATTTCTAGGCTAATGCCACTTTGTGCCGTTAGCAATCATCAGTTATATCTATAATGGTATGACCTTCCATTTTTAATACTCGGTCTGCACTATCAATGGTTTCCTGTCGATGTGCAATGATCACTCTTGTCATATTTAAGTGATTGATGCTCAGATTTACGTCTTTTTCTAATTGAGTATCGAGATGAGAGGTTGCTTCATCAAGGAATAATATTTTAGGCTTTTTGTAAAGTGCCCTAGCAAGCAATAATCGTTGTTTTTGCCCACCTGACAGTGAACTTCCCATATCACCAATTAGTGAGTTGTAACTCATCGGCATGGCCATGATATCGTTATGTATGGCTGCCATTTTTGCGCAACTCTCAATTTCATTAAACTTAAACTCTGGATCAAAGAAGCTAATATTTTCTGCAATCGATCCTGAAAGTAACTGATCATCTTGCATTACAGCTGCAATAACATTGCGATAGTTTTTCACACCCAATTTATGAATATTCACACCATC
>JBLHLI010000281.1:0-4060 GCA_047618765.1 Enterobacterales bacterium
TCTATAAGTGCTGAAAATAAACAATGAAAATTACTCGTTAAAATTGTCTTCGTTTTAAATAGAGGAATACAGAGATGTCAGCTTGGTGGTTATATCTAATACGTTGCAAAAATAAAACACTTTATACAGGTATCACAACTGATGTTAAGCGGCGTTTATCTGAGCATCAAGCTGGAAGCGCTAAGTCAGCAAAATACCTTCGTGGCAAGGGTCCGCTTGAACTTGTATTTAGCACTAAGATTGGAAATCGCTCTGAGGCAAGTATCGCTGAATGGAGGGTGAAGAAACTTTCACGCGCTGATAAAGAACAACTCATCGGTGGCAGCTTACTGATATCATCTTTATCGTCAGCGCAATAATCCTTTAAAACTCTGACAAATCAACTGGTGAAAGCGACTTAGATGAATCGGCTTTTCGCCTTGATAAGCATGCATGGTATGTAATGGCCACAATGGGCCAGTATAATCCTCCACGATATGCATTAATTCACCCGATTTTATTAAAGGTCTAGCGACAAAGTCCGGTAACAGAACTATTCCTAAGTGACGTAATGCCATGGTTAAAGCACTTGGAAAGGCATTAACTTTTGAAAACTGATTGAGTTTGATAATTGTCTTTGTCTCTGAAGACAAATTAAAGACAGCCATTTTTGCATGCTGCCAATCGGTAGCTATCCATTTTAGTTTGCATAGTTGTTCTAGGTTTTTAGGAGTGCAATGTCGATTTAAGAAAAGTGGTGTTGCACAGAATATTTCGGTAATGGTACCGATAGGTAATGCACGATAGCTGCTATCGGCTAATTCACCAGCATGTATTGTTACATCTAGTTTATTCTCAACGAGGTCAAGAGTCTGGTCACTGACTATTAATTCAGGTTCAAGATCTGGATATTCAATACACAGCTGTTCAATAGCAGGCATAACAATAGTTCTTTCCAGTGCATGGGAAAAGGTTACTGCAAAGCGACCCTTAGGATTTTCTTTAGCACTGGCTATGTCTTCAAAAACCAGATCAACCTGATCTTTAAGTAATTGACAACGACTTAGTAATTTTTCACCTAAGGCCGTTGTAGAAATACCTCGAGTGGTGCGATTTAAGATACTTATTCCCATATCTTTTTCTAAGGCTTTAATTTGCTGGCTAACAGCTGATTTAGTGATGCCCAAAGATTTGGCAGCTTTGGTAAAAGAGCCCTGATTGGCAACGGTTGCAAACACCATAAGACGAGATAGTTGCTTTATATTGTTCATAAAATCTAAACAGTAAATGTATTTAATGAGTATTGTGTATTTAAATCCCATCAATTACCATAGTTTTCGAGAAATTAAACTAATTAATTAACATTTTTAAGCAAAGGAGTTATGAAATGTCAGCGTATATTATTGTAGGAACCACACCCAAAGACACCGATAGTCTGCAGCGTTATGGTGCCCTAGTACCCGCAACCCTTGCAAAGTATTCAGGCGAGATATTAATCAAAGGGCCTGTTGAACAACTTCATGGAGAGTTTAATTATAAAGCTCAGGTTATAATTGAGTTTCCTTCAAAGGAAGAGGCTTCAAATTGGTATAACAGTGATGAATATCAAGCATTGACTGAGACTAGAGATAAAGCAATGGACTCTCAATTTCAATTAATAGGTTAAATCATAGAATTTACATTGATTACTTAAATACAGGAAAGGTATAAAATTATGTCATTTACATTACACACTATCGAAACGGCACCAAAAGCCAGTCAGTCACAATTAGAGGGCTCATTAAAAGATTTTGGTATGATCCCAAATTTGCATGCAGTTATGGCTGAGGCACCAAAGGTTCTTGAAGCCTATAAAACACTGCATCAATTGTTTCAGGCAAGCAGCTTCAATAACGAAGAGCTAACGGTGATTTGGCAGACTATTAATGTCGAACATAACTGTCATTACTGCATTCCTGCTCATGCGGGTGTTGCCCAGATGATGAATGTTGATCCTGCTATAAGTACAGCAATTAGAAATGCTACGGTCTTAGAAAATGAAAAACTACAGGTTTTACATGAAACGACATTGGCCCTAGTCAGAGACAGAGGCCTTGTTAGTGATGAGGTTGTTACCAACTTTTATGCCCAAGGATATGGTAAACAACAAATGCTTGAAATAATTTTGGGTATTTCCCAAAAAGTAATGAGTAATTATATTAATCATTTATCTAACACACCTGTTGATAAAGCTTTTCAAGCCTTTATTTAAGTTAAGCATCTGCAGATGGCATGTCGGCGGTAATAGAAACGAGATTTTCATCGGGATCTCTGAGAAAAGCATTCCAGAGATCGTAACCGTCCATCTTAGCAGCTAGCTGTGGTTCTCTGATGAAAGTCGCTCCCTTTTCTTTGAGCGTTTGAGTAGCTTGATGTATATCATCTACCTTGTAATAGATTACAGAAGTATGATGATCGGCTCTTTCTCCTTGTAAAGTGGTGAGCATTAAACGAATGCCGCCACAGTCAAAAAATGCTATGCCTGTTGGAAGTTCAAAAAGTAGTTTAAGACCAAGGGTGTCTTTGTAAAAAGCTGTTGAACGAAAGATGTCCGTAACCGCTATTGCAATTTGGCCAATTGACTTTATTCCTACATCATTATTCATCTATATTCCTTAATATTTTTTATTCAATATGTATTACTAATAGCACTCTTTAAGCTTGTGATAAAAACGGTTTAATGTGGGCAGTAATTTCTTCATCTTTAAGTAAAAAGAAATCATGACCATATTCACTATCAACTTCAATAAAAGTACTATCGCCTGCAATATTATCGGTTAAATTTCGTATAATTTCTAGTGGTACTAGGTGATCTGTAGTACAACCGATAAATAAACTCTTGTTGGTTATGTTACTTGGATCAACTTGATGTAAATCTATCGATAAACTTAAATTCATATATTTACTTGCAGAGAATTTAGATGCAAATTTATCGCCGTTGTATGCAAGGTAACTGCTTAAACTATCATGGATGGTTGCAACGTCAGTTGTTGCTCCTGAAAAACGTTCTTCCATTTCAAGTTCGCCACGATAGCCAACGATAGCGAGACTTCTTGCTAGAGAAACAGCATAAAACTCTTGTTTCGCATCAATACCTAAACGTATTATTTTTCGTTGGATTTCTCTTAGGCCAATACTTTTCACTGAACTTCTATCGGCAGCGCACAATACAATGAGTTTGTTGAATCTAGTCGGATACAACTCAGCAAAAGCCAAAGCAACCATGCCACCAAAAGAACAACCAATCACAGCTTCAATGTGCTCAATATTTAGATCATCAACGAGTATTTTTAAGAGTTTAGCTTGCAGATGAGTTCTTAAATGCCGTTGGTCAGCAGCATCAGATTCAGTACCAGAGTAATAGTCAATGGATAACACTTGAAAATGATCCAAGTCCACAGCCTTACCTTGCCCAATGAAGGGGTTCCACCAACCTTTTATCGGTGCACCATTTTTGATGATATCTGCAGCGTATTGATTTGCTGAGACACCACCTAAAACAATTACCATAGGCTTTGCTTCGTCACCATAGCGACAATAATCTAGCTTTATATCATTATCTGAAATAATGCTGTTTTCATCCAACATTGATTAATCTCCAGTCACTAATAATCGATGAGCACTAGTTAAGTGCATCCATAATCTCATCATCATTACCTTCGTTAATATCATCAAACAAAAAAGTGCTTAAATAGCGCTCGCCAGTGTCAGGCAGCATGGCTAAAATTGATGAACCTTCTTTAGCCGTTTTTGCAGCAATAAGAGCCGCAGCAAAAGTTGCTCCAGCAGAAATGCCACAAAATATTCCTTCACTCTTAGCGAGGTCTAGGGCGGTATCTCGAGCTAAAATATCATCAACAGGCACGATGCTATCGATGATATCGGCATTGAGTACAGAAGGAATAAAATCTGGAGTCCAACCTTGAATTTTATGAGGTTGCCATTCGCCTCCACCGAGTAATGCTGCACCTGCAGGCTCAGTTGCAACAATTTTTATGTCTGGTCGAGCTGCTTTTAAAACTTCCCCAACACCAGTAATCGT
>JBLHLI010000282.1:0-4052 GCA_047618765.1 Enterobacterales bacterium
CTAATTCAGCTTCTTGTAATCTCCTCTCAATTAAGAAAGCACGTTTTTTATGCTGCACAGTAAAGGTTTGAAAATCTAATAAACAATGTGTGAATACTGTTATGTCATGTCCGAATTCGTTGATGATCTTACCAACAATCTCTTCTGCTTTATCTTTTAAGCCTACACCACCACCTCTTGACCAACCAACTCCAGCTTCAGCCAATTCATTGAGTAATGTTCGTGCTGGATGATTGCCTTTAGTTAAAAAGGAAGCGTCCATGAGGGCAACCTTTAATAATGGGACTTGTAATTTGTTTATCAAAATTTTAAATTCATTGGGTAAGTTATTATCATGAGCAATGAAATCAAATAACATTGATATACCGGCAATAACATCATTAGTTTTTTGGTCAAATAATTGGCCTGAATTTATATTTGAAGATAACTTAGCATTTTCAAGATGTTTGCGGATTTCATTTGAAGACTTAGTAAAGTTTCCCTTTTCGAGTTCCTCTGTCTCAATAATAGAGGGCTCAACAGAGTCCTGAATAGTCTCCTGAATTTTTGTCAATGCTGTTATAAGTTGCTTGATATCTATAGTAGAAACCTTCGCGGCTGCAACTGAAGAATATTTATTAAACAAAGACGGATTTTCTTTCCTTAAAACGATTAGCGCCTCTAGAAGGTTAGCCCCTGAATCAATGTTTGACTCAGATGAAAGAGTTCCCATGGAATCATTAAATTCTGTATCGATATTCAATGCCTTTTGCTTTGGGCTATAACTAGCTAGGTTCGGCAGCACACCGTTATTGGTCAAAGT
Source organism: Enterobacterales bacterium (assembly GCA_047618765.1). GTDB lineage: Bacteria > Pseudomonadota > Gammaproteobacteria > Enterobacterales. Next base: position 803 of record JBLHLI010000282.1, read on the forward strand.
AGTATTCAGTTTTTTATAGACTAAGTTAATCTTTCTTATTAATGACCGTTCAAATAAATCATATAGACTCAAGTTTGCTTTCATCTGCAATTCGAATAATCCTACGCTTTCAACAAAAACATTGCAGATTGAAAGCGGACTAAGGGGATTATTTGCAAGAGTGAGACTTACATTACTGAGTAAAATATCAAAACGACTTGTGATTTGCCATAATTGCGCTTGATTATCAGCATTAGCTTTATCGACAATAACCTTGATGCGAGAGTCTTCCGCATCCTGAGAATTAAGTTGAATGTTATCTAAAGGTAATTGGAGTTCAGTATTTAGAAGGATTATTAAAGCTTTAGCTAAACACGCTGAAAATTTGGCTTCAGCATTAGAACGTCGATTTTGTATCTGAGTCATTGAATGAAAGTAGAGGCTTTGATCTTCATCTGATTCAGCTTGATCAGCAAGAGTAAAAAATGACGTCTCCACTTCAGTCAGCAGCTCAACAAACATAGCGTTTAAATCGTTGATGGCCAGATCACAAATTTCTGACATTAATTTAGGCAAACGACTCTCAGGGATGATTTCTGAACCCCTTTTTTCATCCTGATTAATACGTTTATCGTCCTTCATTTAATACCTAGTATCTAACTAATAACTAACTACTACAACTATTCTAATAACCTAGCTTTATTTTATACCGTAAATTTGGCATCAGATATGTGATAGACCACTACTTTTGTTAACTGGTTCGCCTAATATTAATGTTAGTGTCGAATATGTCCTTCACCAATAACTAGATGCCGAGTAATGGTCATCTCTTTAGCCCCCATGGGCCCATATGCGTGAATTTTTGTTGTCGATATGCCAAGTTCTGCACCTAACATATATTCGCCACCATCATTGAATCGAGTTGATGCATTAATCATAACTGAAGAAGCATCAACATTTTGTTGAAAATATTGAATAGCATCTTCATCGGTACTCAAAATAGCCTCGGTGTGTTGACTGCCGTATTGTTTGATATGCTGGCAGGCTGCTTTAACACCTTTCACTCTTTTTACCGCTAAAATCTTGTCTAAATATTCTGTTGACCAATCTTCTACAGAAGCACTTTTACTTAAAGCAGTTTTCGGGCAAGCGTCACAAATTCTCAACTCTACAGATTTTTCTTCCATTTGCCCAAACAAGTCCAGAATAAACTCATCGGATAGCCGCTCATCTAAAAGTAATGTTTCAAGTGCATTACAAACTCCCGGACGCTGTACTTTAGAATTGGTGACTATTTCAATAGCTTTTTGAAGATTAGCAGTAGCGTCTATATAGATATGGCACAAACCTTTATAGTGAGCTAAAACAGGTATTTTAGAATGATTAACAACATAATTAACTAAGCTCTCACCACCTCGAGGAATAACCAAATCAATATAATCAACCTGCTCTATTAATTGTCGTACATCATCTCTAGAGGTGATGAGCTGAACCGTATTCTCGGGTAATAGCTCAGCGATAGCTTGATTGACGATATCAGCCAATATGAGGTTGGTATTATTGGCTTCTTTACCACCTTTTAGAATAATGGCATTGCCAGATTTTATCGCCAGGGCTGAACAATCCACAACAACATTTGGTCTACTTTCAAAGATCATCGCCAGCACCCCTATTGGGATACGTTGTTTTTGAATGATTAAACCATCGTCTCTTTTTAGCTCACTTACAATTTCATTGACAACCTGCGGTTGCTCAGCAATATTATTCACGCTTTGAGACAAAGCAGCTAGTCGAGATTGACTTAGGCTTAACCGATCAATCATAGCGGACGTCAAGCCGCCAGCTACCGCAAGTTCAATGTCTTTATTATTCTCATCAATAATATCATCACTGAATTCTATTAAAAGATTAGCAAGATTCATCAACACAAGATTACGATCACTCTCAGATATAGCCAGCAAACTTTGGGCTGCATTCTTTGCATTTTTTGCGACATCTTCGATTTTTACATTTATCATTCTACTGTTCACTTTGTTAATCTAAATTTAAGTAGTTAATATCAATCTTTTTTTAAGATTAAATTATCTTTGTGAATTACAACTCTTGTAGGAACATGGTTCAATATATGATGCAACTCATCACTCTTACATTGTTTTATTTTAGCTACTTCTTTGCTTGAATATTCTGTTATTCCATAGGCTATAATTTTTCTACCAAACTTAATTTGAACACTATCGCCACGTAAAAATGGTCCCGTAACATTTTTAATACCTACGGGTAATAAAGAAGCATTTTTTAAAAGTGCGTCCCTTGCTCCTATATCTATAGAAATAACAGCCTGTCCTCGCGAGCGCGTTAGGATCCATGACTCTTTCTTTGTATCTGTAGGATTAGGATTAGCATTAAAATGCGTTCCATTAGATTTATCGAGCGCTTTAATAATAGGCTGTTTGCCAATGAAAGTAGATATATAGACATCTACACCAAGAGGCGTTAATTTTCTAACGGCCTGAAGCTTCGTTTTCATACCACCTTTGCCTGAAGAGGTTTTGGTAATAGTAATCACATCTTCAAAACTATCATCATAGTTAATCACCTTAAATCGCTTAGCATTTGACTGCTCTGGATCTCGATCATACAAGCCATTCGCTTTGGTTAGCAGCACAAGGTTCTCAGCTCCAATCATTTCACATATCATTGCCGAAAGTTGATCATTGTCACCAAAGGTTATTTCATCAAAACTCACAGTATCATTCTCATTAACAATGGGTATGACACCAGCTTTTAATAAAGTGTTTAATGTATTCTTTGTATTAAGACTTCTTTTCTTATTTTTTAGATCTTCATGGGTTAGTAATATTTGAGATACTTGCTGCCCCTGTTTTGAAAATTTTTGGTCAAACATTTTCATCAACAACAGTTGACCAACCGATGAACTCGCTTGAAGAGTAGCCATATCCTGAGGATGAATATTTCCAAACACGGTTCTCCCGGCATTTATGGCACCAGAGCTGACGATAACAGGGCGAATCGCATATCGTTGCTTTAATATTAAGATATCATTGATGATTTGGTTCATCTGATAATGATTAATCCCTCCATTAGAGTTAGTCACAGCCAGTGAACTCAGTTTGAAGACTATGCTTTTATTCTTTAAGTGTTTCATAACAAGATAATTAGTTACTTGGATTCTCAATTAGATAAGCAATTAGTAATGCAATTAGATAATTAAGTTTTATCTTTAATTACTTGCAAGAGCAAGATAAATGTA
>JBLHLI010000283.1:0-4014 GCA_047618765.1 Enterobacterales bacterium
CCCTAGCTCTTGTTAGAGAAGGTAGGCTCTGACTAAAGAGTGTTACGGCAAAAGTCCAAATACTTAGGATAAATGCCCATAATAACAACGAACCTTCATGGCCGCCCCAAACTGCCCCTAATCGATAAGCTGTGGGAAGTGCACGATTTGAATTTTGGGATACATAGAGCACTGAAAAATCATTGACATAAAAAGACCATGCAAGGCAAGCAAAGGAGATAGCTACAAAAAGAAATTGGCCCATGGCAGCAGGTCTAGCGACTAATACCATTCGCCAATTATTAATAGAAATGCCTACTAAAGGCACAATGAACTGTATGACAGCCAAGGCTAATGCAAATGAAAGTGCTAAGTTACCTATTTCAGGGATCATTAAGTTAGTATCCTTCTTCTGTGGCAGTTCTCGCCTTAGCTGCTTCTTCTGCTGTTTTTATCGCTTCTGCAACTTCAGGAGACATATAAGTCTCATCATGTTTAGCTAATACTTCAGAGGCTATGAAAGTGCCATCTTTTTGCAATTTTCCCATGGTAACAATACCCTGCCCCTCTCTAAAAAGATCAGGCAAAATACCTTCATAGCTGACCCAAACACTTTCAGCATTATCAGTCAGTTGAAAGTTAGCTTTTAGGGTTTTTGTATCTCTCTTAACGCTACCCTCGACAACTAACCCACCCAGTCTAATTAATACTCCCAATGGTGGTTTATCATCAATGATTTGTTTAGGCGAATAGAAATAGTTAATATTTTCATTCATCGCAAACAAACCAAGAGCAATGGAAGCACCTAGACCCAAGGTGATTAATAGTACAAAAGTAAGGCGTCTTTTACGTAGGGGTTTCATGTTAATTCTCTAACTCTCTTATTCAAATTATACTTTCTGTTTTTGTCGTTCTTCTAAACGATAGCGTTTTCTTAGCTGTTTGATCAGTTGATTACGTTGAACTTTAAACATTACAAATAAGCCAATGAATACAAATGCCGTTATGGCGTAACTTGTCCAAATATAGAAGCCGAAACCGTTCATATTAATAAATTCTTCAAAACTCATATGCCAACTACCTCGCGAACCCACTTCTTATTATGCTCTCGACTCAATATTTCACTACGCATTCTATAGATTATCATTGCTGTACAAAATAAAGTGACTGCCGCTATCATTATTAATAAGGCGTAAAGCATAGCAGGGTCCATCGATGGTTTCTCAAATTTAGAAATTGTCGCTCCCTGATGTAAGGTATGCCACCATTCTACTGAAAAGTGAATAATAGGCACATTTATAACTCCAACCATACCCAAAACGCCTGCGGCACGGTCACCAACCTCTCGGTCATCAAAGGCACTGTGAAGTGAAATAAAGCCTATATAGAGGAAAAATAATATAAGTTCTGAGGTCAGTCGAGCATCCCATTCCCACCAGGTATTCCAAATGGGTTTTCCCCAAAGAGAGCCGGTAACTAATGCAATTAATGTCATAGCTGCACCAACGGGAGCAACGCTAATTGCGGCCATATGTGCAAGTTTTATTCTCCAGATATAGCCTACTGCAGCTGCAATGGCCATAATAACGTAAAACATCATTGAGGCAAATGCCGCCGGTACATGAATATACATGATACGAACAGTACTGCTTTGCTGATAATCAACAGGAGAATTATAAAGCCCCTGATAAAGGCCAAGTGCCATTAGCAGTATAGTTATACCCCATAACCAGGGCAGGTACTTACCACTGATCTGATAGAACCATTTCGGTGAAGACAAACGATGAAACCATTGCCAATTCATAACTTCTCCATTACTTTTTAAATCAATGTTTAAATAAATACTTTAATAATGTAATTTACAAAAATCTATATTCTTCTACTTACTGCATCGATACCTTAATAGCTGAAACAGAAGCAAAGGGTACGAACGTTAAGCAGCCTATTAAATACGACCCCATGAAAGCTAATTGTCCACTGTACTCTAAACCCATAGCAGCTGAGTTAACTGCACTCGCCCCATAAATTAAGATAGGTATATAAAGCGGCAAAACCAGCAAGCTTAATAGCACTCCACCGTTACGAAGACCAACGGTTAGGCCCATGCCAACGGATCCTATCAGACTTAAAACAGCCGTACCTATGAGCAAGGTCAATATTAATGCCATAAAAGCACCGCTAGGGATTTGCATCATAACAGCTAGTAAAGGTGAAATAATCACTAATGGCAGGCCAGTCGTTAGCCAATGGGCAATAATTTTTGCAAGGACAACTTTATAAGGTGATCCTGACTGTAACAACAATAATTCTAGAGTACCATCATGGTAATCATCTCGGTACATACTCTCCAGAGATAACATGGCGGCAAGCAGTGCTGAGACCCAAATGATGCCACTGCCTATTTGAGCTAATACTTGACCATCAGGCGTTACCGCTAAAGGGAATAATGTTACCGTTAAAATGAAAAATAAGATCGGGTTTATAATGTCTTGCCGACTTCTCCAACTTCTTAGTAGTTCTCTTTTTAATAATTTAATTAACATAACTACTCATCTCTTTCTTCTGTTCGAGAAAAGTAATCAGCAGATTTGATCTCTAGAAGTCTAGGCGTATCAATTAAATTAACAGGTTGGTGACTGGTTAGTAATACAGCTCCGCCTTGCTTTGTAAAGTCAGTGATTTTTGACTCCAACCAAGCGCATCCCTCAACATCTAGGGAGGTAAATGGTTCATCAAGCACCCAGCATTTAGCATCAGCAATTAATAAGCGTGCTAGACCTACCCTTCTTGTTTGTCCAGCTGATAATTGGCGGGCAGAACTATCGGTGTAATTAGTCAGACCAACTTCATCAATTGCCTGTTCGATGCTGGCAATATCAATAAATTTTCCACCAATTGGATGATAAAGTAGGTTTTCTAATACAGTCAATTCAGGCTTTACGGCAGGAAGATGGCCAAGGAAAATAGGCATAGTGGGAAGCTCATTTTCTTCACACCATTTTATTGTGCCTTCTCTTGCAGAAAGCAAGCCGCAGAGGCTTCGGAGTAAACTCGTTTTACCTGCACCATTTTGACCAATAACCTGTATGACTTCACCAGTAGATAGTCGAAAATCTAAGTCGCGAAATAGCCAACGCTCAGATCGTCTTATACCTAGGGATTCTACTGTGAGTATTGTGTCAGACTGGCTCATGCAATTATCTATTTAATTATCTATTTAATTACCTATTTAGGTATCTATTTAGGTATCTTTTAATCTATTAGGTGTCTATTTTGACAGTTTTTATGAGTGGATCATACCTAAACTTCTAGTATAACCCAACTTCATCACAACTTTTATGCAGTTCAATAAATATCAGCTAATTTTAAGGTTATTATTCAACTAATCTTTGCCAATAAAAACCTCAATACAGTAGTGATTATGGGAGTAAATATAAGCTGTTGACTTTAAAAAAAAATTCATTGCATAATCTTTATAACGTCCTTTGTAATTATCTTTACAATTACCTTATTAATATCTGCATTTAATATAAACAAAGGCATTTCGATTTCGAGCATAACTCTCAAACACAAAAACTAATTAGATGGTTAATATAATGAAAGAAGATCAAGCAGTTAATTACACCAGTTACCTCAGTCTAGATAAAATTCTAACAGCCCAAAAACTACGATCTGAAGACACCGAAAGTGGTCCAGAACATGATGAATTATTGTTTATCATTATTCATCAAGTCTTTGAGCTATGGTTTAAACAGCTTCTACACGAATTTGACTATTGTCGTGAGCAATTACAAGCCTCAGAGCTTGGAAGTACCTTACATGTGCTGAAAAGAGTCCGTAACATTATAAAAGTGATGGTTAGTCAGGTTGATGTTATCGAAACCATGACACCTAGAGATTTTAGCGCTTTTAGAAATCTTTTAGACTCAGCAAGTGGTTTACAAAGTTATCAATTTAGAGAAATTGAGTTCACTCTAGGCCTGAAACGCCCTGAAGTGCTCGAACGTTATGATGAATCAAGCGTAGCATTCATCA
>JBLHLI010000284.1:0-4011 GCA_047618765.1 Enterobacterales bacterium
GCAAATAAACTTTATGACCTATATGTATCTTATGCTTCAATTGAAGACATTCCGAAGGCTGAACGCGAAAAAATTGAGAAGCAAATATTCCGTCAAAACTTGGATGAAATCTGGTCCGGGACAATGGGCTTTTTTAAAGAAAGAGATCCAGAAATGTTAGCGCGTGCTATAGATAATCCTAAGCGCAAAATGGCATTAATTTTCCGCTGGTATCTAGGTCTTTCTTCACGTTGGTCTAACATTGGAGAGCAAGGTCGTGAAATGGATTATCAAATTTGGGCAGGCCCGAGTATTGGCGCTTTCAACAGCTGGGTTAAGGATACTTATCTCAGTGACTATACAAAACGAACTGCTGTTGATGTAGCGATGCATTTATTGAAGGGAGCGGCGTATCTGCAGCGAGTTAATCAACTTAAATTACAAGGTGTAAGTTTGAACACTGAACTGAGTCGTTATATACCTTAATTTCTATCTTCATAAATAAGATTCTGACTCTTGATATAATTCGAGGGTCAGATAAATTATCTAATCAATTAATACTTATCAAGTGAATCAATTAACTTAAGTGTAAATAGATAAATATCACCGGGCCAGCGCGCCGAAATATAATTTCTATCCACGGACACAAAGCCTCTTTTGAGATGATTATTATCATCTCTCAGTAAGGGCGATGACCCCTTAACAAAGTTCTTTTTATCTACAAGAGCTGCAGTAACTTCAGCTTCTACTGTTAACCCAGGATACGTCAGATAATAATCATCCAACCAGAAACGTGTTAAGTTATAAGCAAGTAACTCTTGGCTTTTTAAAAGTGCCGTTGTTTTATAATTATGGATAACTGATTTATTAGTGTCTGGATCAATACTTCGAGCAACCAACACAACCCCATGGCATACTGCAGCTACGGATTTTTTAGCCTTAAAAAACGCAACTATCAGTTTTTGTAACTTTTTCGACTCTAGATATTCTTTAACGCTCTTGTCATGTCCACCTGGTAAAATAATACCATCATAGTCATTTTCATAAACATCAAGGTAGGATAAAGGTCTGCAAAAGGCATCGCTTTTGATCATCTCATAATACGCATCAGTAGCATCAGTTCTTGCCCTAAGAGCTTTTGAGAAGATACCTAATTGGTCACCACTTAACATCAAACTGTCTGCCGATGCTTTTCTGCCATTAGGGGTTATAAATACAACCTCTATATTCTTCTCTGTTAACAATTTCCAGGGAATCGCAACTTCAGTTGGGTCAAAGCCATAGGTAGGTAGAGGTATTAAAATGCTTTTCATATTAGCTGGCAGTCCATAAGTCGTACTATCGCATTCGATTCAATAAAAATAAGAGTACGACAATCGTTGAAAATATACAATGAAATGGGCAGTTGATTAATAATGTATTAGTGGGTGATATAGTCAAAACATTATTGACTCTTAAACGATTAGACTCTATCGTCAGAGAATCAAATTTTTTCATCTAAGATAAAGATTATTCTACTGCAGTGTAAGGGAAATAAATGCTCAATCAACTAGAACAACTAAAAACTATGACAACCGTAGTTGCAGACACTGGCGATTTTACAGCTATCGCCGAATTTTCACCTGAAGATGCTACAACTAATCCTTCACTCTTATTAAAAGCTGTTGCTTTAGCAGATTATGCAGAAACCGTTGATAAAGCTATCAACTATGCCAAATCTACTGTTGAGGATACTGCTGAAAAAACACAGCAGATTGAAGAGGCTGGAGATTATTTAAGCGTTTTAATCGGTGAGAAACTACTTTCAATTATTCCTGGGCGAGTTTCAACTGAGGTAGATGCTCGACTTTCCTTCGATACTGAAAAAACCCTTGCTAAAGCCCGAAAATTGATTAATTTGTACCAATCTATTGGAATCGACAAATCTAGGATATTAATTAAGATCGCTTCAACATGGGAGGGCATAAAAGCCGCCGAAATTTTAGAACAAGAAGGTATCAATTGTAACCTAACTTTACTCTTTAGTTTCGCCCAAGCACGAGCCTGTGCAGAAGCTTCAGTATATTTAATTTCACCCTTTGTTGGCCGAATTCTTGATTGGTATAAAAAAACTACAGGTAAAGATGAATTCCCCGGTGCAGATGACCCCGGCGTTCAGTCTGTTACTGATATTTATAATTATTATAAGATACATCAATATTCAACCATTGTAATGGGTGCTAGTTTTAGAAATATTGGCGAGATCATCGAGTTAGCTGGTTGCGACCGATTAACAATCAGTCCGGGTCTGTTATCAGAACTAACCGCGAGCACGTCTGAGATCACTCGAAAGTTAGTACCAACTACCACTACAAAGCCACGTCCCACTAGACTATCTGAAAGTGAGTTCCGTTGGCTGATGAACGAAGACGCTATGGCAACTGAGAAAACTGCCGAAGGTATACGCGGATTTGTCGCTGATCAGATCAAATTAGAAGAGATACTTTCACAAAAGTTATAAGCTCTTTGGAGAGTCACAATTGCAAGCAAACAATCATAAATATCTTATCGACAGCTTATCTAAGCTATTTGATAAATATCAAGATGAAAATGGTAATCTCAACCTTAGTGATGAATTTCGTCAAATAGTCAATGAAACCGTTATATCAAGCCAACTACCAGAACAGGCTGGTGAAGTTAAGAATGTGAGTATATTACTCTCGGATTTACGCGGTTTCACAGCAATGGCTGAAAAGTATTCTCCCTTTACTGTCATTGAGTTACTGAATCGCTACTTCAGTAAAATGAGTGATATCATTGACAAACATGGTGGTGTAATTGATAAGTTTATGGGTGATTCCATCATGGTCTTGTTTGGAGCCCATGATGACAGAGAAATAGCTCTTTCATCAACTCTTGCCTGTGCAATTGAAATGCAAATTGCTATGAATGATATCAATGTAATTAGCCAGTCACTAGGCATGGCAAATCTCTACATGGGTATCGGTATTAATACTGGCGAAGTTGTTGCAGGAACACTTGGCTCTGATATATACCGAGAATACACAGTAATAGGCGATCAAGTTAATCTAGTGTCAAGGGTTGAGGCCCAAAGTCTGAGAGGACAAATTCTGCTCAGCGAAAATACCTATAACCTTAGCAAAGACATTACAGAAATTGGCGATATGAATGAAGTTCATGTCAAAGGTAAGCGAGAAGCTGTAAAAATGTATGAACTACTTGCTCTTACTACCCCGAACCGTCTAGAAGTACCTCGTAGGGAAATTCGAAGTAGTCCAAGAGTTGAAGTTAATATACCTCTAGAATATAACTTAATTGACGGCAAGCAAGTATTATCGGCTGTCTACACAGGCAATGTCATCGATATCAGCTATGGTGGCCTATTTGTAATGACTGATATAGCTCTAGAGTCTTTTGTTGAAATAAAGATGAATGTTTCTCTATCATTGATGGGAACAGGCACTAGTGAGATTTACGCTAGAGTGCTCAACTGTCGTAAGTTAGACAACCGCTATTTATCTCATATGGAATTTACAGCCATCGACGATCAGGCCCGCAAAGCTATTAAAGCTTATGTGGATAAACTTATTTAATTAAAGAGACTAATAATGACTGACAAATTTATCAAATGCAAAGCCGCCATCGCCTGGGGACCTAATCAACCACTTAGTATTGAAGAGGTCGATGTAATGTTACCCAGAGCAGGAGAGGTTTTGGTCAAGATTATTGCTACAGGTGTGTGTCATACCGATGCTTTTACTTTATCAGGCGAAGATCCTGAAGGAATCTTTCCATCAATTCTTGGTCATGAAGGTGGTGGTATCGTTGAACAAATTGGCGATGGCGTGACATCTGTAGCTGTAGGTGATCATGTTATTCCTCTATACACCCCAGAATGTGGTGAGTGTAAATTTTGTTTGTCGGGAAAAACCAATCTTTGTCAAAAAATTCGTGAAACCCAAGGTAAAGGCTTAATGCCTGATGGCACAACCCGTTTTTATAAAGATGGCGAACCCATTTATCACTATATGG
>JBLHLI010000285.1:0-4011 GCA_047618765.1 Enterobacterales bacterium
CTTGCTTATGAATCCTTGGAGAGATTATCTTTTTTATCGTTACGATAATTCGGCTTCAGCTTAAAATTTAGTCTACATTAACTGAGAAATTTCTATGATTAATAATAATTCTCTGTGCAGGGAACTAATCCTCTGCACCCTAATTTTAGTATCACTGCCTTTATTTGCTGAGACAGTTACTCAATCGCTATCTAATATAGAGTTACAAAATACAATAAAATATACTGAAAGTTTAACTCAAGTACCTATGCTAGAGCGTGAATTAATAATGCGTAAAAGCAAAGTTTTTTTTGTTAAATTATCACCTAATGGAGAATCTATAGCGTTCTTAAAGAAAGAAGGAAAAGAACGAACAAAACTGGCTTCATTCTGGTTGTATAACATAAAGGAAATGACCTTTAAGAAACTTTTTAGTTTTAGAAATATTGCTGATATTAAATGGTCTAGTGACAGTAAAAAAATATTTATAGCTGTGCCAGAAGGCATAGCCGTTAGTCACGTTTATGCTAATGCGTCGCCATTTATTATTAAGAGGTTAGAGCCCGAACTTAGAGAACAGTGGATTGGTGTAGATGACAATTTACCTGCTAGTGTTCTAGTACAGGTCTGGGATAGGAAGAATCGTCAGTTTGTTATCGAGCGTATTCAAAGTGATGGTAAGAGCAAGAAAATTTATCGTGCTGAACAATACTTACTTAACTTTATAACCGATAATCAGGGAAATCCATCCTTAGTGACTGATATTAATCGTGCAGAAGATAGTCAAGGTGAGAAATTCATCTTTGACATATCTTCAACAAAGAGAGACTTAATTTGGACCTGTAAATGGGATGATGGATGTAGAGCCTATTTTCATGATAAGAAGAATCAACGCTTATTATTAAGTACTAATAAAAATGCAAACTTAAAGCGTTTAGTCTGGGTAGATTTGAAAACGAAAAAGCTGTCACCAATTCATGAAGACCCTTTGGCGGTATCTGATATTAATTCAATGTCATGGGCATTCGATGTAGACAATAACTCAGTCAAGCCTTTACTTTTCTCCTACCACGGTGACAATAGACGACGTTATGGTGCGAACAAAATAATTCAAGAACATATAAATGAAATTGAGAAAAGTATCGATAGCGATTACATGATTGTCTCTCCACCCGTTATAGATAGTATTCATAAAGTTTCATGGTTGATACATGACCGCTCATCTAAGAAAAGGATAAGTCACTTTTATATATATAACCCCAAAACTAGAAAAGTTAGTCAACCTTTAATGGAGTTTATCGATAAGGTTAATGATGATATTGACATTATTGATGAGCAACATGTCGCTCCAACATTCCCAGTACATTATCGTAGTAGCGATGGATTTAATCTACAAGGTTATGTGACTATTCCGCCAGGTGTTAAATTGGCTGAAGCGCCCCTAGTAACAAAAGTCCATGGTGGTCCTTATTCTCGCGTAAAAAATAACTATGAAAGTTCTGCACAAACTTTAGCTAATCGTGGCTATATTGTATTTCAACCAAACTTTCGATCTTCAACGGGTTTTGGTAAGGCTTATCGATCAAGTATCCTAAGAGATTTTGGTGACGGAAGGGTGCAGCAAGATATTATTGAAGGAGTTGAGTATCTAGTAAGTCAAGGCATTGGAGATAAAGAACGACTAGGTATAGTAGGGCACTCTTTCGGTGGTTTCTCAGTATTAGGTGCCATGGCTTTTACACCAGAATTATTTCAAGTTGGATTCGCCGGGGCACCACCGGATGACATAGGACGGTCTGTACAATTTTACAAACGATTTATTCGTAAGCAGCGTAGTGAAATGGATGAGTATATTTTTAAAATTTCTATCGTAGATTGGAATGATAAAAAGGCTGTTGCTGCTAATACCAAAAAATCGCCCAGTGCGAAGATACATAAAATTACTAAGCCTTTAGTAATCTGGGCTGGTAAAAATGATGGCCGAGTATTTGTTGTCGATGTTAAGGATTACGTTCTAAGATTAGAGGAACTAAACAAGAAAGTAACTCTCTTTGTTGATCCTAAAGCTAAACATTCTCCAGCATCGAAGGTGGGACTATTAGCTTACCTGTATTTGATGGAAAAAACCTTGGCAGATAATTTGGGTGGTAAGACTCAACCTCTCGATGCCATCAAAGACCAGCAACTGATTCGGTATCTCAAGAAGAATATGTTAGTTGATTACAATGACATGACGCCACAATAAACACCTCTGTCTGAAAATGTACAGATTAAAACAAGCCTTTACCAAGTCTTATAGTAGTCTCATAGTATTATTATGAGACTTGGCTTACAACAAGTTCAGCCAATGGTATTAATCAGCTTCATTACCTTCATTAACAAAGCTCAAACCATCATATAAAGTTAAGTAGGGCGTTGTCATATGGATCTGAAAAGGCATTGGTTGATAATGCCAATTGAAAGATGCAGGAGCGTTTTCTTTTAATAAGGTTGTTAAGTTATTAAGTGCGATATGAGAATTTTCACCTTCAGCAGCTTTACTACCTAAAGAAAAATAAAGACGTTTATTAAGTGATTTATTTTCAGAAAATAGTTTAATTAGCTTAGGAAAAACACTAGATTTAACGCCAATAGCCGGACTTGCAGCAATATAGTGGTCAAACATATCAGGCATTGTTGCTAAGACATCTAGTGTAAAAAAACCAGCCATAGAATGACCAAACAATGTTCGCTGTTCAGTAGTTCGATAGTTAGTTTTTACGAAACTAAATATTTCCTCTTTGATAAACTTTTTAAAGTTCTCTCTTTCAATGCCCAAATCTCTTCGTCTAGTTCCCTGGTTATTGGTAATAGCGACAACAATGCTCTCAGGAATTTTTTGAAATTGACTCAACATCATTGTTGCTACACTAACGTGATTTATATGACCACTGCCATCAAGGGTATAGATAACTGGATAAGCTTTACCTGAGGATTGATAATTTTTCGGCAGGTGAATGAGGATATTTCGTTGTTCATTTAAGACAGACGATTTTAGTGTGTGTACAGAGGCAATATCCATTGTGATATTGTCTTGTGCATAAACAGATTGAAAGGTGAGAGAAAATAACAAAAATGCTACTAACAAAAATTTAAATGATTGCATAAAAGTTCCTGATAATTTAAAAGTTGAAATATAAAACTATTACGTTTATATAGCATTTTTAAGATGGCACTATTTAATTACTAGATGAGCCGACTCAATTTTAGGTTAATGTGAGTAAAGATACTTAGCTGTTTATCTGATGAATTTTACTTCTGTATAAAACTAAACTATTTATTCTTCACAGAAAGTGCAAATGAGGCGAGTAATCCGCTCAGTGCTCCAAAGAAATGACCTTCCCAAGAAACATGTAACTTAAGCTCAAGTAATTGATAAGCTAGACCGCCATAGAGTAAAAATGTAACAGTCGCTAAAGCAATGGATTTTAAATCTCGTTGTTTAAAACCCATTCCGATTAGGTATCCCCATAAACCAAATATTAAACTACTTGCACCTAAATGAGAACCCGCTCTACCTAACAGCCATGTCATTAATCCTGAGAATAGTATAATCACAATTAAACAAGTAATTAAATTCTTTCGGCCATGAAAATCAGCAAGAATAAGTAAAACAAAAAGCGGAATGGAGTTATTGACTGCATGTAGTGGAAAACCATGGATGAAAGGGGCAGAAAAAATATGCCAAATTTGCTTGATATCTCGAGGGACTATTCCATATTGGTTAAGGGAATGATTCATTACAAAGTTAATTGCTTCTATACACCAGATGGCCAGTAAAAAGTAACTGGCAAAATAGAGACTGGATCTTATGGTATTGAATATATTCGTCTTATTTAGCATCTACTTTATCTTAAAATTTTATGACTATCTTGTTACCTGATTACATGAATCTGCAAATAGAATTCAATATTCAAACAATGTTACATTACATAATCTGACTATTCAAATACGCCTTGGTTACATACCGAGATTGATTGCTTTAAATTTTCT
>JBLHLI010000286.1:0-4005 GCA_047618765.1 Enterobacterales bacterium
TGTAAATTTTGTTTGTCGGGAAAAACCAATCTTTGTCAAAAAATTCGTGAAACCCAAGGTAAAGGCTTAATGCCTGATGGCACAACCCGTTTTTATAAAGATGGCGAACCCATTTATCACTATATGGGTTGTTCTACCTTTTCCGAATATACCGTGCTTCCTGAAATTTCACTTGCTAAAGTTAATCCCGTAGCACCTTTGGAAGAAGTTTGCCTGCTTGGTTGCGGTGTAACTACCGGCATGGGGGCTGTGTTGAACACTGCAAAAGTTGAAAAAGGAGCTACTGTTGCTATTTTTGGTATGGGAGGTATAGGCCTCTCTGCTGTCATAGGGGCTACTATGGCAGAAGCTAGCCGCATCATAGTTATCGATATCAATGAATCGAAATTCGACTTAGCACGACAACTTGGTGCTACAGATTGCATTAACCCTAATAGTTTTGATAAACCCATTCAAGATGTCATTGTAGAACTCACCGATGGCGGGGTCGATTATTCATTCGAATGTATTGGTAACGTTAATGTGATGCGTTCAGCTCTTGAGTGCTGCCATAAAGGTTGGGGTGAATCCATTATCATAGGTGTGGCTGGAGCAGGACAGGAGATTTCTACTCGTCCTTTTCAGCTAGTAACAGGTCGCGTCTGGAGAGGAACTGCCTTTGGTGGTGTAAAGGGTCGCTCTGAATTACCTGAAATCGTTGAGCGTTATCTAGCTGGTGAATTTAAATTATCAGACTTTATAACCCACACTATGAAACTTGAAGATATCAATGACGCCTTTGATTTGATGCACGCAGGTAAAAGCATTCGCTCTGTTGTACACTTCTAATAATCAATATTGAAACTCTATCAAAAGAGGGAATAATTAACATTCCCTCTTTTGATAATCTATCCGGTCAATATCATTATTAGTTAAAGAATTATCTCATATCATACATGAACAGCCGTTCAACTTATAACTACTTGTAAAATAACTAATAGTTACGTTAACCTTAGCCTCTGCTGTTCCATGTATTTAATATATTAATAATTAAAAATAACATTAAACAATTATTTGAACGCCTGTTCAACATAACAACAACCACTAACTTTCTAATCACATAATAATTGAACGTACGTTCACTTAACAGTCGGCAATATCAATAACGACATAAATTAAATCTTGTTTATCCCGCCTTTATTGACATTGAATATATGCTCTCCTAACATCAATAGTTAGATAACGTTATTTTGCACTAATTAAATAGCTGTTCAATTTATAACTTACTGAAATACTTAAATTAGTTATATTAACCCCTTACCTTCTGTACCATAAATGTAACTGGAAATAAGAAACGAACAGAATTTTGAGCATCTGTTCAAAAATATACATTTCAGCAGCTATTAAATGAACATCTGCTTACTTAATATTAAAAATACCATTAACTCACTTAATTCTAGACATTTCTTGAACAATCGTTCAAAGTAAGTGTATACTATTTTCTTCAATCTAGAAGACAGACTAAACTCATGGCAAGAGCATTATCATTTAACAAAGAACTGATTATCAATAAATCTATGATGGTTTTTTGGCATCAAGGCTATCAGGGAACTAGTATGCGTGATATTGGTGAGGCCACAGGGCTTAACCCCGGCAGTTTATATGGTAGTTTTGGTAATAAACGTAACCTATTTCAACTT
Organism: Enterobacterales bacterium; assembly: GCA_047618765.1. Classification (GTDB taxonomy): domain Bacteria; phylum Pseudomonadota; class Gammaproteobacteria; order Enterobacterales. The sequence continues at coordinate 1,680 of JBLHLI010000286.1, forward strand.
GCTCTAGAAAGCTATTACAAGGATCTCACCAAAAGTATCAATCAATCTATTTCAGGTTCTAAAAATAACGACTCTATACTTAAAGACTTTTTCCATATGATTATTAATAACAAAGACAACCCTGACGTCAAAGGCTGTCTTCTAGTTAATAGCCTTTTAGAGTTAGCTAATGATTCAGAAATTCAGTCTTATATAGCCGCCATGTTTACTGGTATTGAAGAAATGTTCTATTGGGTGTTAGTCAGTGGTCAAAAAAGTGGCTATTTTAATCCGAAGTTAGATGCCAGAGATATGGCGCAGTTCCTTATCAATAACTATTTTGGTATACGTGTACAATGCATGACGAGTCAATCAGATGAATACATCACTTCAAATATAAATTATTTTCTTGCACGCTTAGAGTGATTTTGTAACAGAGGTAGTGCTGGTAAATTTAAGCTACCAAATTATATAGCCCATCCATGAAACCTGATGACATTAACTGCTAGACAAATATTACCATTCAAATAAGTGAACAGCCGTTCAATAATCTATGTAAAATACATTAAATTATATTATACTTGCTTAATACAACAGCTTTATTGAACGATTGTTCAACATTAGACTATTATTATAATCCCAACAAACCCCCTGTGAGCTCTGGCCTTGCAAGCACTTGAGCAACTGTTCAATAAAAAACATACGGTTAATTATAGCTGTTCGTCGTAAATATCTTATAACCAACTAGACAGCCAAAGGTTATTAACAATAATCCAATCGGTAGACTCTTTAATATTATAAAGCCTATTCCAAAGTTAAATGAGAAGAAGGCAATAATTCCCAGTATCGACAGTTTAATGCCTCTTGATAAAAAGTCATCGGGCTTAAGCTCAGTCTGACTGTATATATTTTTCCAACCAATAGTGCCAGGACGAACAAGTTTAACAAAATCGATAAGCACCTCTTCTTTCACAGGTTTCGTGGCGAAGGTGACGATGATCCAAGTAATCGTTGAGATTAACACCGTTACAAATAATTTCGATGAATACAGCCAATCTGGATGAGCATAATGGATATAGCTTGCAGTGATCCCTGAGGCAATCATTCCGGAAAACTCTGTCCAAGCATTAGCTCTCCACCAAAACCATCGAATCACCCAAGTGAGCCCTGCACCACTTGCAAAGGTTAATAGAAATTTCCAAGCTCCTGCAACCGAGTCCAAGTTCTTTGATATGATGACAGCAACAATCAACAATAACCCCATGGATATTCTAGAGACTAGAATATAGTGCTTATCCGATTGCTCTTTGACTAAAAACCGTTTGTAAATATCATTAACGATATAGGAAGCGCCTAGATTTAAATGGGTGTCAATGGTCGACATGAAAGCTCCAACTAGTCCCACGATCACTAATCCTAAAAGCCCAGCAGGTAGAACCTCAACCATCATCTTAGGGTAGATCATTTCTGGGTCACTAATACCTTCAAAAACCAAGACACCACAAAGAGCAGTGATGATCCAAGGCCATATTTGAAAGATATAGGTTAATACCGTAAAAAGTGCGCTTCCTTTATAGGCATCATTTTCGCTTTTTGCTGATAACAGCCTTTGAATATGCTTACCACCACCATCCGAATATTTGTGCGCCCACCACTGCATGAGGATATAAACCATAAAAACTGATAAAGGCATTAGGGAGTTATCTTCAAAGCTTGGAAAGAAGTTGAGCAACCCCGGCCCCAAAGATGATTGCCCTTCCAATCCTGAAATAAGACTCGAGATTCCGCCAACATGCTGCACTGAATAGTAGGCTAAAATCACTGAACCAATAAGCGCTATAAAATATTGGAAGAAGTCAGTTACCACCACGCCATAGAACCCTGAAGCAAGTGAATAGATAAATACCAAAATAACCGCGGGCCACAAAATATAATTGATATCAATGGTTGTGATACCAGCCATTACTTTCGAAAGTGATAGGAACACCCACCCCATAATAAAGGCGTTAAAGATAACGCCGAAATAGACACCTTTAAATAGCCTCAGGTACTTTGCACTGTTTCCCGAGTATCTCTTTTCGATTATCTGTGCATCAGTAATGACTTCAGAGCGCCGCCACAATCTAGAGAAGAAAAATGTCACCATTATCGCTGAGATAGCACTCGACCACATAAACCAAACGCCACCAATGCCTTCAGTAGCAACAAACCTCGTTACTGCGATAGGAGTATCGATTGAAAAATTAGTCGCAGCCATTGATACGCCTAATAACCACCAGGGCATAGTTCGGCCACCAATAAAAAAATCTTCTACGGAGTTAGAAGCTTTTTTTGTAAAATAGATACC
>JBLHLI010000287.1:0-4003 GCA_047618765.1 Enterobacterales bacterium
AGTTAAATATGCTGCAGCAGCATTTAGTAGATTATATCTGAGGTAGTTTTTCCATGTTTCTAGATCGGTTTCGGCATAAACTTTATTAAATCCTTCGAAATAACTCGGATGATTTATGACAAAATCCGTGACATCTGTATTATAACCAGCGGCTTCTAAATAGTTATTCCAATCGAAAGATGAAATAACCTTCGCAAACTCATCTCTACTCATTTTATTATAAGTTGCGTTAGCATCTCTACGTTCTGTTCTCGTCCAACTATGTTCTGCAAGAGAGGTTTCAAGAGCCATGATTTTTTCAGCAGATTGCTTGGTATCTTTTAAACCGCCAAATGCCATTAGTTTATCAATAAATTCAACATACTTAGTACGAATTTCAGCTCTGCTCTCATCGAAATAATAATCGCGGTCAGGTAATCCAAGTCCCGATTGTCCTACAGAAGTAATGTACTGAGTTGTATTTTTTCTATCTTGTCCAACAAAAACACTTAGAGGAAGAGTGCTACCAATTTGAACAGCATGGCCAAAATGACTTGCCAATTCTGCTTTATTTGAGATCTTATTAATTCTGTCGAATTCAGCCTTAAGAGGAGAAATTCCAAGCCCTTCAATCTTATCTATATCCATATAAGCGTTAAAGAGATCACCAATTTTCTGATTATTTGCTCCCTTAACACTATCTTTAGTTGCAGCAGCTTCATCGATAATACTACGCATTTGAACTTCACTTTGTTCAAATAATGCAGTGAACGAACCATAATTCGAACGATCAGCAGGTATTTCAGTGTTATCCAACCAAGTACCATTAATATAACGATAAAAATCATCTTGAGGTCGTGCCGTTTTATCAAAATTAGCAAGCTCTATGCCTGATGATTTTGCTTCGGTGGTCATTGTAGATTCAGCGGATTGGCTTGTCTCTTGATTTTCAGCTGAGTTTTCTTCAGCAGGATCATTGCTACCACAAGCTGCGAGCATCGATACGCAGATGGAGCTTAGTAGAAGTTTCTTCATAAGTTGTCCTTAAGATAGTTTAGTAATAAAGTTTAATATTTAAATATTGTTATAGATTTGTTGTTAACTAATTTTAAATTAATTTAACAATTAAATATCCGATTTGTGCTTCAATTACATTCATTCGCAGGCATCCTAAAAAAACTTAAGAGCTGATGCAAGGTATTATTATGATTATTTTGTTACTAAATAAGAGTGATTACGGTAATGAAATTGATATAATTTATTTTTATTTTCTGAAAATCCGTCAACTACATGATTACATTAGTCAATTTCAAAGTTTTGATTTATCAGATTGTATTGAGAACAATGAACAATTAGCTTATGATCAGCCAGCTTAGTACCTAGAGTCCTTTTCTAGGATTATCCCTATCTTTACATACTCAATTTTAACTTGGCTGATAAAAATGACCATACAATGGTATCCAGGGCACATGCACAAAGCCCAGAAAGAAATCAAAGAGGCACTACCTCAGGTTGATCTTGTTATTGAAGTTATTGATGCAAGGATTCCATACAGTAGCACTAATCCTATGGTTGCTGAGTTTCTGAGCAATAGTGTTAATCCGAAACCTGTGATTAGAGTACTAAACAAGAGTGACTTAGCTGATCCTGCTATTACAGAATTATGGCGTGAGGAGTTTGATAGGCATGATGGTACCAAGTCTTTATCAATAAGTAGTAAGCAGCCTGAGCAAGTAAAAAAAATCACTCAGCTATGCCATAAGTTATTTCCTACTTACCAAGCCCAGAGTAGATCTATCAATGCAATGATAATGGGCATTCCCAATGTTGGTAAATCGACCATCATTAATATCCTTTCAGGTAGGACCATTACCAAAGTAGGTAATGAACCGGCAGTTACCAAACGACAACAACGTATTGATTTAGACTGTGGAATTGTTTTATTCGATACTCCCGGTTTTCTCTGGCCAAAAATTGAAAATGACCATAGTAGTTATAGGCTAGCTATTACTGGCGCCATTAAAGACGCTGTTATTGATTACGATGATATTGCTTATTACGCAGCTGAGTATCTAGTAGAGGCTTATCCCAAGCTATTGTTAGAGAATTTTCAATTAGAAACACTTGAAAAAGATATCACTTTATTGCTTGAATCTATGGGTCGTCGAAGAGGTTGTATTCAATCTGGTGGCCGTATTGATTTGGACCGAATTTGTAAAATATTTATCCATGAATTTAGAAACTTTTCGATGGGTAATATTACTCTAGAAACACCTACAATGATTGAACAAGAAATGATTGAAGTCGAAGAAAAAATTCGATTGAAAATTGAGAAAGAAGCGCTTCGGAAAAAGTCTAAGAAAAAACGAAAGCGCTAATGTTTGATCCTCAGAATTTAGTTAAAGTTGCTAACATGAAAATGCCTTTTGGCAAATATGAAGGCAGAAATCTGATTGAACTACCAGAGCCTTATTTAGTTTGGTTTTCTTCTCAGGGATTTCCTGAAGGAAAGCTTGGTGAGTTATTGCATTTAACCTATGAAATTAAAGTTAATGGTCTAGAGAGTTTGGTTTATCCATTGCGCAAGCATGCATATTCTGACAATCGTTAGTAACTATATTCCCGGCAATAAAAAAGGCAGTTTTTAACTGCCCTTTATTTGTGATAAATAGGTGTGATAAATAGTTGTGATAAATAGGTGCGATAAATAACTGATAGGGGAGTATTTAAGTTATGAAATCTCAATACTACGTGGTTTAGCTTCATCAGGAACTTCACGAATCAATTCAATTTTTAAAATCCCGTCCTCCATCTTTGCACTAACGACTTTCACGTGATCAGCTAGATTGAATTTACGATTGAAGGAACGATTTGCGATACCTTTATAAAGGTAAGTTATTTCATCATCATTAGCGACTTTTTTGTGCTCACCATTAACGGAGAGTAAGTCACCATGAACCATTATTTTAACATCTTCTAACTTAAAGCCAGCTATCGCCATGGTGATCCTATATTGATCATCATTAACTTTTTCTATGTTGTAAGGGGGATAACTAGGGGAATTTTTTTCATTATCAAATACTCGAGTTAACATGTTATCGAGTCTATCAAAGCCTACGCTGTGACGAAAAAGAGGTGTGAGTGAAAATGTATTCATTGTATATTCTCCATCTTATTAAGAAGCAATAATTTAATTGTTATACTTGATTGATTTGTCCATCAACCGAGAGGATAAAGACCTGCCTTGCAGCGTCTTCACTAACTATATAAGGTTATTAATTAAAAGTTCAAGCTTTTAGACTAAATCATTTCCAGAGTTTATATTATTAGAATCATCACTTGGGTCAACTTCAAATGAGTTTGTGTAGCGCAAACGTACGGCTGGAATAGCGGTTATCTCAATTTCAATGCCTGAAAATTCAAGATTTCCCATCTTTATTGATTTTTGAAAATTATCTGCTTTAAATAAAGCTTTTAATAATAAACGTATTAATCGTTTATCATGAACTTCTTCGATAATGAGTAAACGTGCTTTATCATCAACATCAATGGTTTTCTCGAAATGGGGAATCAATTTGGGAATAACACTCAATTCAATTTCGAGGTCACGTATTCTAAAACCGGCCCTTTCTATTAAAGGTGCAGCTTCTATAAAGTCATTGATGACATTTTTAACCTTATCACTAATGACTTTATTAAACCGAAATTCCGATTTTTCTTCATAATCAGCGTTATCGTCTTTGCTCTCATTATTCCAATCATCATATTCATTACTTTGAGCATCACTTGGCTCAGAGTCGAGTAACTTTTTAAAGCCTTTTTTAAGCTCATTTAATGTGCTGTCTATTATTTTCTTTGACATCTTAAGTTCCTACTAACCAGCTCTTTGGTAAGAAAGGTTGGTTTTGTGTTTATATGTGTTAATTCTAAGCAATACCAAGTCAATAATGTATAATCAGCGCCCAGTTAGCAATAGAAAGGTTTAAATATCATGGTTCAACCTCTGATTTCAGGGACTAAAGAG
>JBLHLI010000288.1:0-3985 GCA_047618765.1 Enterobacterales bacterium
AAACTTTATATATGGAGCCTGAACTATCTCGTCTGACTGCCGAATTACAGTGTGCTCTAGATATCGTTCAATGTGCAAAAACACTCGATGAAAGAAAAAGAGTTTATGAAATATTGATGCACTTAGGTAAATCTCCAAAATAACTCTAGAAGCTTATCGAAATATTAACGGCAAAATATTCTAATCAAATATTACTATAATAATTTTTGGGCTAATTTGTGATTTATTCTCTTAATATGAAGAATAAGAGTGCTAAGTTCGTCCTTGATTTGTGAGCAAGTCTTTGTCATGCTCGATTCTCATTCTTAGAAATTCTTAGTTTTAGTAATATATGTATATAAATAAATTTGGTTTCTTTATTCTCTTTATAATGTTCTTTCTCACTAGCCATGTAGAAGGCGCAATCTATATTTGTATAGACAGTAAAGGAATTAAGAACTATTCAGATAAAAAATGCTCAATTAATAAAACTGTAAAAATAGAAGTTATTGGCGATCTTGGAAAGACTGCCATTCCTAAATACATTTTAGAATACTCCCCAGTCATACAAATCGTTAAACGCGTCTTACGACTTATAAGGCAACAAAACCCTAATAATAAACGATATCAAAGAGCCTATAACTACAGTTTGATTGTAGAAAAAAATCACAACGATTATATTGCATTTATGCGTAAGACTTATCCTAAAGAATACAATCCATTTGATCAGGCCCCACTCAATAATATTATTGCTGTTATTAGCGAGACCTGTCGAAACAAAGCTTACATGACTGCCTGCGGTATTATTGAAAGTAACGATTGGTTAAGTAGTAAAGAGCAAATATATCTAAAAGGGCAATTGGAAAAAGGCATTCAAGTCAGAAGAACTGCAGTTGAGAAAAAGCTGTTTTGTGAAAAAGCTAAACATGCGAGTAATGGTGGTGTTATTAGTACAATTTCAGTTAATTATTTCTGTGGGACAAGCTAACTAATGCCCTTTACTCCACCTAAAGAAAAAACTAATCGAGATAAGACTTATAAGCTTGTTGAAATTATTATTCACTTAATCATGATTATCATAGTACCTGTTATTTATTTAGAAGTGACCACTGGTTTTAATAAGTATGATTTACCCAATGTTATTAACTATGTTTATGGCTATTGGTTGATTTATATTATTCTGACTCAAATATTTTATGGTGTATTTAAAAAGAAAAAAAGTTATCAAAAGTTTCGCCGTAAATAAGTTTACTTCACCTTCATTTTTGCTTTTATCCATCCTCTATTCATCATTTCTATAATCCCTTGAGCTTTCCAGTTTCTAAATAAGCGTTCAATCTTTTGTATCAATAATGGTTGCCTTTTACTAACTGCAAAAGCTAATTCATCATTTGAAAGAGGCTTATATAGACTCTGTAAATCTTTAGCATTTAAGTCACGTGCCAGTTGCCAAGATGTTGGAGCATCATGAATAAAGTAATGTATTTCAGAATTTCTAAGAGCTGCAAAAGCTTGCTCTACATTTGAATACTTTTTAATCGTTCCATCGGCAATTTCATTTTCTACAAGTACTTCTCCAGCTGTGTTACTGATAACGCCAATATTTTTATCAGCTCGATATAACTGGCCACGTCCACTCAAACGAATGATGTTGTCATATAAGATAATTGCCATCTGTGAAGATTGTAAATAAGTAGGTAGAAAATGAATTCGATTTGACAAACTAGGTGTGACTTTTAATCCACTCATGATTAAATCCACTTTATTATTTTCTATTGCTGCAACGAGTTCAGTTTTTGGAAGATTGATAAATTCGAGCTTGAGTTTCAGTTCATTGGCGATTAGACGCGCATAATCAGCCTCTAATCCAGCATATTCGCCATTTTCCATATAAAGTAAAGGAGCTGCTTCAGGAGCTACACCGACCATCAGTACTCCAGGCTTAATAGTCATAGCTGCTTGGAGTATGGTTGAAGTGCATATAAGATAAAGGCCGAGACATCCTAATAATAATCGCATAATTTCCTTCTTTGTAATTCTTATGGTTATTTCTTATTGATATTATCAGAAGAACCTTTGCAAGTATCTTTTAATACAAGATAAGTAGCCAAGTTAAAGACACTAAGGCCAAACCTAACATTTGGGCGGCACTACCCATATCCTTAGCTTGCTTAGATAGTGGATGCAGAGAAAGTGAAATTCGGTCGACTGTTGCTTCAATTGCTGAGTTAAGTAGTTCAATAATTAAGGTGATAAAGACCGAGCCAATTAAAAGAACTCTTTCAACTCTACTTACGTCTATATAAGCCGCAATTGGTATTAGAATTACATTGAGCATTACCAGCTGCCTAAATGCTGCTTCTGATGTGAAAGCTGCTTTTAATCCTGCTAAAGAATAGCCCATTGCGTTGATAATTCTTGCGAGACCTGACTTTCCTTTAAAGGTATCTGCATTGTCATTAATTTCTTCTTTATTGTCCATCGATAGCATCTTTATTGATTTAAAGTTTAATTATCATAAATAAAACTCTTTTACTAGGCAACTATGTTTGCTAAACTTGAAATTTAGCCGTTTAGATGCCTGTACGGCTAAAGCTTTAAATTAAACATTCATTCTATAAAAACGAAGTTTACCTTATGCCAATAAACATACCCGATAACTTACCTGCTATTGGAATTCTCGCTAATGAGAACATATTTCTTATGCCTGAGTCTAAGGCTAGTCATCAGGATATTCGTCCATTACGCATTTTAATGCTTAATTTAATGCCAAAGAAAATTGAAACTGAAACGCATTTCTTACGACTATTATCAAATAGTCCTCTACAGATAAAGTTAGATTTAATGAGGATAAGTGACCACGATAGTAAAAATACATCAAAAGAACACACTGATAGTTTTTATAGTACTTTTAGTGAAGTTAAACATCGTAAGTATGATGGTATGATTATTACCGGTGCTCCATTAGGTTTGGTGAGATTTGAAGATGTTAGCTATTGGCAAGAATTAAAAGAAATAATGGACTGGAGCCAGACACATGTTACCTCAACCGTTTTTGTTTGTTGGGCTGCTTTGGCTGCAGCTTGGCATTTCCATGGGGTAAATAAATATTGTAGAGATGAAAAATTATTCGGTGTATTTGAACATGAAATTGTTGATTCTAATAGCCCTTTAATTAGAGGCGCTGATGATTTTTTCTGGGCTCCTCACTCTAGAAATGCTGAAATCAGACGAAATGATATTGCTGAGAAAGCAAACTTGCATATTATTGCTGATTCAAAGCAAGCTGGTCCCTACTTATTTATGTCAAATGATGGAAAACAAGTCTATATAATGGGGCACTCAGAATATGATCCTCTTTGTTTAAAAAATGAGTATTTTAGAGATTTAGAAGCTGGTTTAAAGCCAAAATTACCAGAAAATTACTTTCCAGAAGATAATGTTGCAATGGAACCAGTAGTTAGGTGGCGTAGTCATGGTAATTTGGTTTTTTCAAATTGGTTAAATTACTTTGTTTATCAACAAACTCCTTTTCAAATTGAGAATGTAGGAGTAAATGAGTAACTTAATTCTGTCATCTCACTTGCGGGAATATTGACCATAAGCTATTATCGCTATTTAGATTATAGTTAAATTTTTCCCTCATTAAAACTTCAAACATTATTTGAACTCTTGAATACTTAAAAAGGTAAACTTCATGTACCGAATTCTTACTATTATTGTTTTGTTACTTCTCACTACCGAGCCATCGAGCATTGCCAGTGAAGCATTAGCTAGTCGGCTGACAGAGTGTGCCGCAATTACACGTGATATGAAACGACTATATTGCTACGATAATATTTCAAGCAATACTCCATCTATAAACACTAATAAAGAACAACAAGTACCTCTTACTAAAGAGTCAAGTAAATACAGTACTGCAAAAACAGCTACCACTTTAAATTCAGGAAATTCTTCAAAGCCGATTGCACCTGCTAATAGCTTTGGTTTAAAAACACTATCTGAG
>JBLHLI010000289.1:0-3972 GCA_047618765.1 Enterobacterales bacterium
AACATCTGCCAAAAAATTCTTATCCTGCCTTGATGTATGCCACTATCAAACAAGCCTATTTGGATAATCCTGATAAAAACGATTGGGAAAAAACCAGAGATATGTTTTATACAAAGTATCAGCTTAATAATTCAGATGGTTATATCTATAGGGAATCTTTTGATGCTGGTATTAATTTTGGGGCAAGTTTAATCAGTCTTTTTTATGGTCAGGGAGATTTATTAAGAACAATCAAAATAGGCTCATTAGCAGGTTGGGATTCTGATAATCCTACTGCAACCTGGGGTGGCTTACTGGGTTTTATGATGGGTAAAGAAGCGGTGCAAAAAGCGTTTGGTAAAAGTAATATTTCTGAAACATTCTGGATCCATCGTACTCGACGAAATTTTCCAGATCATACTCCCAAACTTGAGGGTGAGGATACCTTTAGCAAAATGGCTAAACGTAGTCTTCAGATAATCGATCAGGTTATTGTTAAAGAGATGAACGGCCAGTTAGATCAAAAAAATAACCAATGGTTACTTCCTGCAAAAGCTTATAAGTGAAAACTAGAATTCAAACTATAACTGAACTCTAACGGTCTGTATTGCATTGGCTGCAATTGTTGCACTTGTGTGTAAGGCATCATCATCCAAGCCTTCAGTATATTTTGTTGTCTGGACGGCCTTATCACCAGGTCTTATAGTCTTGCTGAACTGGGCTAATAGATAATAAATGGGTGTGTAATAAACCTGACGTGTTTTGACATCAATCATTGTCTGTTTGATGATATCGGGTCTGATCAGAATAACATTGCCGTCAGGATGTCCTTAAATTGTAATTTTTTTAGAGGTATTTGTTTCTAAAAGATTAGAGTTAGGTGATTTCTGCTTGGTATTATCAGCCAAAGAAACTGTACTAGGTATTAAGAAACACTAGCATCAATGTATATTGATTAAGTTTATTCATAGATAATCCTAAAGTGTATTAATGTTATGACTATTCAAAAATAGAGCCTGCTAAATATCTCCATTGTATCTATTAGGAGTGATTAACTTTTCCACGTCGCTTAATTAAAGCCTCACGAATCTCATGAGCTCTCTGCTCAGAGATATCGTAATTCCACATGATAATAATCGCCATACTGGCTGTGAATACTGGAATTGCAATATCAGCTATTCTTAGATTATTCAGTGTTTCGACTGACTGTACCGTAGCTGATTGGTCAAACCCTACAAGGTTTAAAATCACACCACTGGTCACAAAAGCAAGTGACGTACCTAACTTAACCATCCACCAGTAAACTGCACCAAAAGTGCCTTCACGACGTGTACCATTATTCAATTCATCCAGATCACATACATCAGCAGTCATGGACATCATTAACGTAAACAGACCACCAATTCCAAAGGTAAAAAGCGGTATCGGCATAAACATCATGAAGGGATTATTAGGATCAAATCCCCACCATTTTAATGTATAACCTATAATTGAAATGGCTGTAGAGAATATAAATGCATTTTTCTTACCAATTTTTTGTGAAATAAACGTTATAACAGGGATCACAACAAATGCAGTTGCAATAGCACTTACCGTTCCAAACCAGGCAGGCCAATGTCCAGCAGCAGCTATATCACCTTGAAAGAGATAAAATATGATAATAAAAAAAGCAAACTGGGCTATGGTTTGGAAGCCATTAAAAATAAAAAATGTTGCGCCACATAATTTCATAAATGGCTTGTTTGTAATGGTTTGTTTTATCCCTTTGAAGAACTCTTTCGTATTGGAAGAAAGATCCTTCATTGATAAACTGGACTCCTTATTGAGATCGGCTACTACAAGTTCTTTACAAAATATTGCTGGTAATATACCAAGCAGCATACAGCCAGCACCAACCCAAATTGATAAGTTTCTAGCGCCTTCAGGTGCAGTGTCATAGAAAGATTGATCACTAATTATTACCCAGAACCAGGGTGCTATCATCCAGGCAAACTGACCCATCCACTGAGAGACTGCCATCAACCTTGTTCGTTCATTATAGTCCGCAGTCATTTCATAACTTAGGCCGATGAGGGGTGTTGCAAAAATGGTATAACCTATGTAAAAGATAATGGACATAGATAAGAAGTATAAGAAGTTATAGGTTTGTGAATTTTCAGGATAAATTTGCCACATAACCATAAAGGAAATACCGGTTATGACACTTCCTAAAAAGATATAAGGCTTCCTGCGTCCCCAACGGGAGCGGGTATTATCTGATATATAACCCATCACAGGATCGGTAATGGCATCGAGTAGTCTTGGAATAGCAGCCAAAATTCCAGCAAGAATTGGATCCATATTCAATGCAAGAATTAGAATAACCATAAATATGACTAGGGCAGCATTGAATAATTGATTAGCTAGGTGACCTGCACCAAAAGCAACTTTTTGACCTAGTGGAACAATATCTTCTTGAGCGGTTTTATAATGTGTCATTGCATAATCTAGGATAGAATTGTTGCATCACTTTTTTTGGTTTTCTATCAATAGTAAATAAGCCCCAGTGCTTTTCTGGTTCCATGTCCTCATGGGAACCCTTCCATAATTCATCGAATGCTTCAAAAACAAAGGTTAGTATATTTTCTTCTTCACACCAACTTACTAAATCATGGAAATAAGTTTCTTGACGTACTTCACAAACATTAGTCGGGCAAATTCCTCTGCCATTCGAGTTTGTGGCCCAACCGGCCTCTGTAATGACGACTTGCTTTTCTGGATAGAGGTCGGCCACACTATAATAATTTTCTTTTGTAAAATTCATTGCTTCATGAATGTTTTTATATTCCCAAACTGGATAAGTATGGATAGATATAAAATCGACTTCATCGACAAGTGGCTTAAGTTTATTCAACCAGGGAACATAGTTCTCACAGAAGGTAACAGGTTGAGCGGCATGTTTTTTTATCAACCTAACGTAATTAATGACACTATCGACAGGAACATAATGGTCAGTCCATTCTACGGTGGCTTCATTACCAGCAGACAAGCAAAATATTATTTCAGGATATTGATTAGCGTACTTAATGAGAGTTTTAATTTGCTGTAAATTTCGTTCTTTATTTTTGATTAATTTTTCTTCAGAATGGCCTCCACCCCAAGGGCATCCAAAATTATTCATTTCAGCACCAATATAGGCGCCTAGCATAACCTTAAAGTCTAACTTTTCATCTTCAATGACCTTTAAAACTGTCTCTGCATGCTGGTCACAATCATAGAGGCGAAGGTATTTCCATTGTTCTTTTAAGATTAACAGATCTTCTTTAATTTCCTCATAAGAAGGAAAAATTTGACTCTCTGGACTCTGTCCATCTCGAAAACCAGAATAACATATTGCTTTGCCTGAAATATCTTCTAAAACATTATTATTATTATTATTATTTTTAGACATTTTTATTCCCTACTGATATTTTAATTTATTATTTTTATCCCATAATCCCCAAAAAGCACCGACATCACCTTCATCAGTAGTTTTCCAGCTTTCATCAAATGATGAGAAGTAAAAAATATCAATATCTTCTTCGTTTGACCAGCGTTGTGCATCAATATAGTATTTTAACGCATTTGCGGTCGATGGCACAGAGCCATGAAATGTTTCGCCTACATTTGGCCAACCGGTTTCAGAAATTATAACCTTCTTTCCATTAGCTGCTCGAAGCGCACGATTGTACATATCTTTCATATATAGAGTTGAATATTCTAGAGCACAGCCTTCCCAAAAAGGATAGCAATTTGCAAGAATAACATCACAGGCTTCAGTAATTTTTGGGCGATTCTCAAATTCATAGTAAGCATCGACATAGCCCACAGGAATGCCTGCTGGAATAGCCTCTTTTACTCTGTGCATATATTCCAGTAATTCCTCTTCCGTACAATCGCCTCGATACATGACTTCATTGCCAACAGCAACGATGTCAGCATGACCATCATTAGCGAGTTTAATCAGACCTGTGA